>JALOOB010000026.1 GCA_025454635.1 Anaerolineae bacterium | reverse complement strand
CGTTGCGTTTCGTTGCCCCGCTTACTGCCGTTTGTTCGGAGGCGCGCGATACTTCCGCCAATGACTCAGATGCAAGATCCGAACGAAATCTGGCGCGCGTCGCTGACCGAAGCCCCGCGGCCCGTCGAAGAACATCCTCCGGCCTTCCTGCGCGCGGAAGCATGGCCGTACCCCGAACTGGACCGCGTGTGGGTGCGGCTGGAAACGAGCGCGTTCGACGCATACCCGAACCTCGAACTGCTGCTGACCGACCCCGACGGGGAGCCGGTCAGCAATATGTTCATGGTGGAGATGCGGGAGACGTACCAGTCGCTGACGCTGCACCTGCGCCAGGCGCCGCGGCCGGGCGAACGCTACCGCCTGACGCTGGAGCTATCGCGGGACGAACAGGTCTTGGATGCGCGCGAGCTGGACGTGGATCTTGTGTTTCGCGACCCGAAGGAGAGCAAGGGTGAGTAATTCGCACGTGAATCCCAGTGACCGCGCCATGCGCCAGATTCTCGAAACGGCCAAGACCATCGCCGTCGTCGGCCTGTCTGACAAGCCGGACCGCGACAGCTACCGCGTTGCGGAGTATCTGCAGGCGCACGGCTATCGCATCATTCCGGTGAATCCGACGGTGGACGAGGTGCTGGGGGAGAAGAGCTACGCGTCAGTGACAGACATCCCGGATCAGGTCGACATCGTGGATGTGTTCCGCAAGCCGGATGCGGTGCTCCCTGTGGCGCAGGAGGCGATCGACGTGGGCGCGGGGACGCTGTGGCTGCAACTGGGCGTGGTGAACCAGGCGGCCGCGGAGATGGCCGAGGCCGCTGACCTTCAGGTGGTAATGGACCGGTGCATAAAGATCGAACACGGGAGGTTGTTGGGGTGAGTCGAAGCATAGGATGATTGACTACGGGGCAGGAGTAGAGTTATACTTGCGCAAGGATTGATCCGCTTAGATGTAACACCTGTACTCTCAAGGGGGTCGAACTGTGGAGTACTCCGACTTCGACCTGGATATCGAGCGCCGCGGCGAAGGGCGGTACCTTGCGCGCGTGCTCGATTCTCTCGGGATGCAGGCCACGCACGAGTTCACCCTGCCCTTCTCCAGCCTGGAGCTGGACAACTTCCTGCTGCGCATGGGTCATGCGCGTGGCGCGGTTCGCCGGCTTGAGTCCCCCCAAACACAAATAGCCAAGCAGATGGGCGGCAGGCTATTTGATGCCGTCGTGGTCGGGCCAATTGCGACCGCGTTTGCGTCAAGCCTGAAGGAGGCGCGCACGGCGGAAAAGGGCCTGCGCATCCGGCTGCGTCTGACTCACGCGCCGGAGCTCTGCGATATTCCATGGGAATTCCTCTACGACCGAGGACGGAACAAGTTTCTCGGTTTGTCGCGCGAAACGCCGATCGTGCGTTTCCTCGAATTGCCCGATTCCCCGCGTCCCCTGATCGTTAAGCCTCCGCTTGCGGCACTGGTCATGATCTCCAGCCCGAGCGACTATCAGCAACTGGACGTTGAAAAGGAATGGAACCAGCTTGCCGAAGCCTTGCGCGAGCTGGCGGAGGCAGGCTATCTCACGGTCGACCGGCTGCCGGTCGCGACCCTTGGGCAACTGCGACGACAGCTCAGCGAAGGGGAGTATCACATCTTCCATTATGTGGGGCACGCGGGGTTCATGGAGGATGTCCAGGACGGCGCGCTCGTGCTGACGGATGAGAAGGGCCGCGGCCGGGTAGTTGGAGGACAAGACCTGGGCGTGCTGCTTGGCGACCATCCGTCGCTCAGGCTTGTCGTGCTGAACGCGTGCGAGGGTGCGCGGGCAGGCAAGGCAGACCCGTTCGCGGGTTGCGCTCAGAGCCTCGTGCAGCAGGGTATCCCTGCGGTCATCGCGATGCAGTTTGAGATTTCGGACGGGGCGGCCATCGCCTTCTCTCATGAGTTTTACGATGCGCTTGCCGCGGGTCTGCCGGTCGATGCCGCGCTTGTCGAGGCGCGTAAGGCGATCTTCGCAGGAGATACGCAGATCGAGTGGGGAACGCCAGTGCTGCACATGCGCACGGAGGATGGCCGCGTTTTCGATGTAGCGGAACCCTCAAACCGGCGCCAACTCAAGGAGATGTGGGTCAAAGCGTCTAACAGCCTGGACACCCAACGATGGTCGGAAGCTGTCGATGCATTGCGCGCCCTGCTTGCGCTGGACCCTGGCGCCCGCGATCCGACGCGTGGCTCCGCAGGCGATTTGCTGGCGCGTGCGCTGCGCCAAAAAGAAAAGGCGGCCTTGCCCCCACCCCCGGGTATGCGCCCGAGACAATCAACTGCTCCCCACTGACGCGCTCCCGGAGGCAGCCATGGATTTCGAGCAAGCCCAGTTCGAATATCGCAAGTTGAAGGCTAGCTACGACGCTGGCAACCTTTCGGAAGATGCGCTGCGCAACGAAGTCGTCAAGTTGTTGGTGGAGGACGACCAGGGGCGGTGGTGGAGCATCGGCTACGAAACCGGCCAGTGGTATGTCCACGACGGCGCCAACTGGGTGGAAGGCGTCCCGCCGGCGCCACGGACGACCGAACCAGGGGGGCCTCCGGTCGCGCCTCTTGAGCGACACGCGGAGCGCTCGGCAGAGGAAAGACAGCCCGAGCAACCGGAACGAAAAGCCGCGTCCTCGCCCCCAGTCGCTCCCTCACAACCTTTTGCGCGGAGGCGGAGCGCACTGCCCATAATTGGGGCTGCGGCCCTGGCAGTTGTCGGCATCCTCGCGCTGCTACTATCCCAGCTACCCGACCGCCAGGCAGGCTCTGGAGCGGATCAGGCGTTGACCGGGACTGCGGTGGCGCAAAATACTGACACTGCCGGGACTGCCGGTGTTCAGCTAGCCAACCTGAAGACCGCGACAGCGGAGCATTCGTTGCTTACGGACGGGACAAAGCCCGTAGTCGCCGTAGACGCAACCGTTGCCACGTTCACGCAGACTCCGAAACCTACCGCAACACTAACCGCAGCGCCCTCATCAACGCCGCCGGTCGATCCTCTCCTAATTGCTCAATCAACTGTTAATGTGCGGGCAGGTCCCGGCACAAACTACCCGGTCATCGGCCAACTGGCCGCGCGCCAGAGCGCAAAAATCACGGGACGAAACGCGAGCAATGAATGGTGGCAGATCGATTTCGACAGAGGCGTTGGATGGGTGAGCGCGAGCGTGGTGGAGGAGACAATCGGTGCGTTGGCAGCCATTCCGGTTGTGGCGGCCCCGCCAACGCCTACCTCGCCGCCAACGGCAACCGCGCCCCCCGTGGAGAACCCCTTGCCAGGCAGGCTCGCATTTCAACGGAGGGTGCGAGGACTGAATCAAATCTTCATATACGACATGGGCACGCGCAAGCTTGAGCAGTTGACATCAGCCGGCGAGAATCATATCCCGCGCTGGTCCTCTGACGGCAGAAGCATCTCCTTCTCATCGAACAGCGAGGCAGGAGGCGAGTTTTTCGATATCTGGGTGATGTCTGAGAAAGGCGACGGGCGGCAACGGGTTGTGAGCACCGGCGCGTGGGATGAGTACGCTGCTTGGGCGCGCGATGGAACGCTCGCGTTTGTGTCGACAGGTCTAACCCAAGGTGCGCCGAATTCCGAAGTTTTCGTCGGCAAGCCCGGATCAAACAATTTCTTGCGGCTCACCGAGAATACGAGCCGAGACGAGTGGCCCACATGGTCACCGGATGGCAAGAGAATTGCGTTTGCGACCGGCAGGGACGGGTCAATGGACATCTGGGTTATGAACCGTGACGGTCAAGACCAGCGTAGGCTCATCGCGTCACGCTCTCAGGAAAACGAGCCGGCGTGGAGCCCGACCGCGAACCTGATCGCTTACACCGCGCATAAGTCAGAGGAAAGTGAGTTTGGCGACATCCGACTGTTCAACTACGACACAGGCGAGGATACGCACCTGACAACGAAGGGAACATCGGCAAACCCGGCCTGGTCGCCGGACGGACAGTGGGTCGCTTTCACGCGTTGGGTTGATTCAGACGGCAACGGCCGGGTTGACCCGACCGACGATAAAGACTTGTGGGCGGTGAACATCTGGGCCGGGCATAGACAGCGTACCGAGCTGGACGCGGTAGGGATCAACAAACAAGAAGACCCTTGCTGCCCGGCGCGCCATCTTACGGCCGGACGATGACGGGCATCCCGATCCACGCCATGTCGTAGAGCATCTTCGCGTTGACGTTGTCCAGCATCACGCAGCCGTAGGTGATCGGCTTGCCGACGTTGCCGCTCCAGATTTGGACGCCGGTCGTCGCGTCCCACGGCAGCCCGTGAATGCCGGCATCTTCGACTGAATCTTGTACTCGCCGGGCCGGGTGCCCGAACCGGGGCGGCCGGTCGAGCAAATCCACCGCGCAATCACCGTTTCCCCACTGTACAGCCAGCAGCGCTGCTGCGAGATGCTGGCGACGAACTTCGTGGCGCGCGCAACAGGGCCGACGCTCCCTTCCCCGCCCTTTCCCGGGATAATCAGCTTCATGCCGACGCGGATCATGTCCGCGCTGCCCAGGCCGTTGGTCGAGACGAGCGCCTCGACCGAGACGCCGTACCGCCGGGCGATCTGCGACAGCGTTTCGCCCGCCTGCACGGTGTGGATGGTGGGCGTGGGCAGGGGCGCGACGGTTGGTTCGGGCGTCGGCGCAGAGGTCGCGGCGGCCGAAGGCGTCGAGCCGGCGGAGGCGACGCTGCCGGCCGCGGGAATCACCAGCTTTTGCCCCACCCAAATCAGGTCGGCGTTGCTGATGCCGTTGGCTTGCAGGATCGCGGACGCCGAGATGCCGAACTTGCGTGCGATGCCCGCGAGGGTGTCACCCAACTGGACGGTGTAAGTGATATCCTGCCGCGGTGCAGTAGGTGCAGCTGTCGCCGCGGCTGCGGCTGTCGGCGCGGCTGTGGCTGCGGCTGTAGCCGCAGAGGTCGGCGCGGCGGTGGACGCCGGGGCAGTGACGGGCGAAGGAATGACTAGTTTCTGACCGGGGAAGATCGTGTCGGCATTGGCCAGGCCGTTGGCGCGTACGATCGCAGATGCGGAGACACCGTAGCGCGCGGCGATATCGACAAGACGGTCGCCGGGCTTGACCGTATAGACAATGTCATCGCTGCTCGGCGCCGCGGAGACGCTGCCGGGAATGCCCGACAGCACCAGCGCGCAAATCATCAACAGCGCCGCACCCACGGTGACAATCCGTCGCATTTTCGCGGCCATATCGTCTCCCATCGCTCCCGCCGTTCCTTAAGGGCGCCTGACAGTACCCCACCTACAGGGGCGCGCTAGGCTCGCCCTGCAGGTTTTGTTGGCGTTTCTAAGAACCGGACTTCGTCGAGAAACCTGGTTTCCCCTCTCGCGAGGATACCGCAAGTGCCGCGCGCTGTCAAGATCGAAATAATATTAACTTGTTACCGCGCGAACATTCGCGCCTGTTGCGGCGCGCGTCAGGTAAAGCGCGGGCCGAAGCCCGGTCGCCTGCTCGTATGACTTCGCCACGGCCGGGATCGCGGCCTCGGCGTGGCTAGCCTCCATCAGAGCAACACAGCAGCCGCCGAAACCCGCGCCGGTGAGCCGCGCGCCGTAGCAGCCCGGCTGTTCCCGCAGCAGCGCGGCCATGATGTCGAGTTCCTTGCTGCTCACCTCGTAGAGATCGCGCAGGCTGAAGTGCGAACCGTTCATGAGCGCGCCAGCGCGCAGCAGATCGCCCCCCTCGAACGCTGCGACCGCCTCCAGGACGCGCGCGTTTTCTTCGATGATGTGTGTGGCGCGGCGGCGCACGACGTCGGGCACGTCGACCTTCGCCAGCATGTCCAGCGTGGCGTCGCGCAGCGCGGGGACGCCCATCGCGGCGGCCGCGGCCTCGCACTGGCTGCGCCGCTCGTTGTAGGCAGACGAAGCGAGTTGGCGCCGCACGGAAGTATCCGCGATCAGGATGGCCGCATTGGTGGGCACCGGCACCGCGCGGTACTCCAGTGAGCGAATATCGATCAGCAGCAGATGGCCCGCCTGCCCCAGCGCGGACGCGAGTTGATCCATCAGCCCGGTCTTCGCGCCGACGAACTGGTGCTCCGCGGCCTGGCCGATGCGCGCGGCCGCGTCCGGGGGCACGGTGAACCCGCCCGCCGCGCCAAATGCCTGCACCGAGGCCATCTCGAGCGCAGCCGAGGAGGAGAGGCCGGAGCCAATGGGCACGTTCCCGTGGACGAGCATGTCCGCGCCGCGCAGCGCGTACCCGGCCGCGCGCAGCCCAGCGGCAACCCCGCGCACGTAGTTGCTCCACCCTTCGTCAAGCGACGGCTCGATCGCATCTACGTTGAAGCCCGTGTGCCGATTCAGGTCCAGCGCGGCAAGGCGCACCTCGCCGTCGTCCCGGGGGGCCAGCGCGATGCGCGTCTCGCGTTCGATGGCCGCGGGCAGCACGAACCCATCGTTGTAGTCGGTATGCTCGCCGATCATGTTGACGCGGCCGGGCGCGCGCGCGATGAAGGCGGCGGGGCGTTCATAGCGACGCTCGAACTCGACCAACAGCTTGTCGCCGGTGCGGTTGCCGGTCATGGACTTATCGTTGCGCACGGTAATGCACCTCGGATTGCTCGCGGAGCCGCGCAGCCGCGGCCTCCGCCGGAATATCGCGCTGAGGTTCGCCCAGCATCTCGAAGCCAACCATGAACTTGCGAACTGTCGCGGAGCGGAGCAGCGGCGGGTAGAAGTGAGCATGAAGCAACCAGCCGGGGTACTCCTGCCCGTCGGTCGGCTGTTGGTGCCAGCCCATGCTGTACGGGAAGGACACCTCGAAGACGTTGTCGTAACGCGTCGTCAGGCGCTTGAGGATGTCCGCCAGATCGTCCCGCTCGTCGCCTGTTAGCTCAGGCAACGCGGTCACGACGCGCCTCGGCAGCACAAGTGTCTCGAACGGCCAGACGGCCCAGAACGGCACGAGCGCGACCCAGTGCGCATTGTCGCAGACAATGCGGCCTCCGCCGGCCCGCGCGGCTTCTTCCTCGACTCGGAGGTAGTCGAGCAGCATGTGGCGGCCGTGGTGCGCGAAGTACTCGCCCTGCGTGCGGGCTTCCTTTGCCGGTTCGACCGGCACCGCGCTTGTCGACCAAATCTGCCCGTGCGGATGCGGGTTGCTCGCGCCCATCATCGCGCCGCGGTTCTCAAAGACCTGGACGTAATTGATGAACGGCTCGCGGCCCAACTCCTCCGTTTGCTGCGCCCAGGCGTCGACCACCTTGCGCAGGTCCTCGCGCTCCATCTCGGCCAGGGTGAGGTCGTGCCGGGGGGAAAAGCAGAGCACGCGGCAGATGCCGCGCGTCGGCTCGGCGCGCAGCAAATCGGAGCCGGCGCCCGCCCCCGCCGCGACGTCATTCGGCAGCAGCGCGGCAAAGTCGTTATCGAAGACGAACGTGCTCGTGTACTGTGGGTTGCTGACCCCGCCGGCGCGACTGTTGCCAGGGCAAAGGTAGCAGGTGGGATCGTATGCGGGACGCGTTTCCGGCGGCAGCTTCTCCACCTGTCCCTGCCACGGTCGCTTGGTCCGGTGCGGCGACACGAGCACCCACTCGCCCGTCAGCAAATTGAACCGGCGGTGCGCATGCTCGGTCAGGTCAAATCGCTCCATTGCTCTCACTCCTCGGAATCCAGCGCGGCTTGCGTCAGTCCGTAAATCTCCTCAAGTGAGCGGCCGCGCGCCTTCTCGATACGTTCATAGCGCCTGCCGTACTGGGCAAGCGCGAAGTCGACAAAGTCATCCTCTTTCAACCCGAACGGCGCGTCGCCGTCGTACGCCGCGAACATCTCCGCGATGACGCCCAACGCCAGCGGCAGCAGCGCGTTCATCGTCTCATCGAACTTCGTCCAGAGGTCGGGGGTTCCCGCCAGGTGTCGCGAGATGAAAAAGACGCCATATGCGATGTGGCGCGACTCGTCCTGCTGGAGCAGACGGATGCCTCGGCGCATTCCTGGCAGCAGGTCATTGCGTTCGAGCGCCGTGAGGTACGCGTGGTAGCCTGTCTCGGCCAGCATCCCTTCGACCACCATGTTGTACGTTGTGGATGCGACAAGCTGGTTTTCGGGCGTGGGCGCGTCGATCAGCCTGTTCATGGCCACGGGCAGGGCGTCGTAGAAGAGGCCGCGGTAGCTGTCGCCGTGGAAACGGCTTAAATCAGCCGACGCTCCGGTGACGTCAGTGAGGAATCGGTTGAAGAAGTCCGTATGCTTGGCCTCTTCGAAGAGGAACGTGGTAAGATACAGCTCTTCCTCAAGGCGCTCTTCGCGGGCGACGGCCATGATAAGCGGCAGAATGTCGGCAGTGACCGCTTCTTCGCCGGCCTGAAAGAGCGACGTCAGCCGCAGGATGAGGTCCTGCTGACGCGTGTCGAGCTGGCTCCAATCGCGCCGGTCTTGCGTCAGGTCGATTTCGCTTGGGTTCCAGACGCCGTACCGCTTGGCCTTTTCGAACATCCGCATGGGCGGGATGTCACGCCGCAGGCCGCGCGTCGTGGTGGCGAACGCGGTATGCATGCTCTTCCTCCTGGCGCGGGAGTATACCACAGGGTTGACCGTCGGCGCGAGCAGCCGCGCCGAATTTGTGGCGCGGGACGCAATAGAGAGAGCCGGGGTGCGCGTCACCTTTGCCATCGAAATGCGTCTTGGCATGTAGGGTCAACGGGTCAATTTTGGGCGCGATCACGGGGCGCAGGAGGACACCGTGCAACGAGACGAATCGAGCTTGCCGGCGGATCGCAGAGGTCGCGCATTGCGCTACTGGACCCTGTGCGCGCTGTTCCTCGCCGCGCTGGCGCTCGTTGGATGGCTGACTACACCCCGGAGCGAAGCCGGCGCCCCGTCGAAGCGGGCCCTCGCTCCTGCTGTCACAGACACGCCAACCTCCTCTCCCACGCCCTGCGAGTGCGCACCGGACGAGTACGAGCCGGACAACGAGCGAACGCAGGGCCGCCCGATTCGCCTTGGCTTTCCGCAGGAGCGCTCTTTCCACGTATCCGGTGATATCGATTATGTTCGGTTCACGGGCCTCGTGCCGGGGCGAACATACTTCGTGAAGAGCTACGACCTGATGGGAGGCGCGGACACCTATTTTGTTTTGTACGACCAGGCCAACCCCGTCGATGCGCACGACGACCTCGACGGACCGCTCTGCCTTGTCAATAATGTCTATTGCGCGTCGCAGATTAAGTGGACCGCGAAGCAGGCAACCACCTATTACCTCTATATCCGCACGGCGCGCTTCCAAAGCTGCGGGTGCCCGTCGTACAAGATTCGGGTCGACGAGTTGGCGCGCTGGGCGCCCGTTGCCCTCATCGAGCCGACGAACACATCGACCCCGACTCCGACGCCGACCTTTACATTCACGCCGACGCCAACGCCGACGGCGACATTCACTTTCACACCGTCACCTACGGTGACGCCATCCCTCACACCGTCGCCAACCCTGACCCCGTCTGTGACGCCGACGCCCACCTTCGGCCCGTCGCCCACCCCCACCAACACGCCGGCAGATACGGGCCTGCGCTTCCCGCAGGCAGTCGCCGTCGACCCCGCGCGGCGCGTGATCTTCGTGGCGAGCCGCGATAACGACCGGGTGTACAAGCTTGACGCGAGCACGCTCGCCGTGCTCGACACCGTCGTTGTTCCCGATCAGCCGTGGGGCATCGCGTACTACGCGCCGGGGAACAAGGTGTACGTCGGGAGTTGGTCAAGCGGCAGCGTGACTGTGTTCGACGCATCGACTCTTGACGCGGTCAAGACCATTTCTGTGGGGCCAAATCCGACCTGGGTGGAGGTGGGCGGCAACCGCATCAGGCTCATCGCCTACGGCGACAACGCACTCGTCACGATCAATCCGCAGACGGACACGGTCGAGCGCTACCACCGGCTCGGCCGGACCATCGGCGCGTGGGGCCTGGCCTACAACCCGAACCTCGACGTGACTTACGTGGGCAGCCGCGACTCCAAGACGATCACCGTCGTCGACGCGGCATCGGTTGAGCGGACGGTGATCCCGGCCGGGCGCAGCGTGACATGCGAGCCGTTCGAGCTGGACTTCAACCCGACGCTGAACCGGCTGTACACGGTGTGCGATGTGGAAGGGCAGTTGAACGACCAGGTGATCGCGCACCAGCCGAACGGGGCCAACCTTACAGCCGTGGCGGAGATAACGATCGGGAGCGCGGGGCCGGATACGCCGGCGGGCGAGGACGGGCGCGGCGGGATCGCGGCGAACCCGGTGACGGGCAGCGTCTTCGTCAGCAACACCTATGACAACACGATCAGCGTCATCGACGGCAACCGGAACGTGCGCATTGCCACGTTCACGGTGGGGAGCAATCCGTTCGGCCTGGCGGTCGATGCCGGCCTGGGCCGGGCCTACGTCGCCAACCGGTTGAGCAACAGCATTTCGGTCGTCGCTGATCCACAGTGACTTAACGCCGCGCGTTGGGCGCGCATGCGCCGGCACGGCCGTGCCGGCGCATGCGCGCCCAACGCGCGCGGCCACGCGCCTACCGGAATCGCCGCGCCAACTCCGCCTCCACCTCGCCCCACGCATGGCCTTTGGCCGTGAGCAGAACGAGGCAGTGATACACCAGGTCGGCCATCTCTGAAACGAGCCGCTCGTCGCTCTCGCTCAGAGCGGCGATTGCGGTTTCCACGCCCTCCTCGCCCACCTTCTGCGCCATGCGCGGCAGGCCCGCGGCAAATAGGCTGGCCGTGTACGAGCCAGCCGCGGGATTGGCCTTACGATCTTCGATAATGCCCTGCAGCCGGTCGATCACGTCGCCCATCTGCCACTCTCCACTCAGTCAATTTAAGCGCGCGCGCAACTGCCGCGCCGCTTCGATCAATCCCTGATAATGGCTGCCGTTCAACCGCGCCTCCGCACGCGCCAGCGCATCGGCGGCCGCCGCGCGCTCTGCGCGCGCGGCGTAAACCTCGACCAGCCACAGGTCGATCTGCGCCTGCATGAAGCGCGCGGTAAGCGGCGCGGCCATCTCGGCAGCCTCTTCCAGAAGGATCAACGCCGTGTCCAGATCGCCGCGCCCCTGCGCAATGCGCGCCAGGTTCGCGCGGCACTTCGCGGCATGCGCCGCGTTGTTGTGCTCCCCCGCATCGGCCAGGCTCAGGTTAATCCAACGTTCCGCGTCGTCCCAGCGGCTCTCGGCGATGAAGATCTCCCCGCGCGTGCTATACAGGTACTCGCGCGCCAGCGTCAGGCCGTAGGTATCCGCAAGCTGGAGCGCTTCGTCTATATGCGCTCCGGCGTCGGCCGTGTTGCCCAGCAGCATCGTGTGATACGCGAGATTGTTGAGCGCCAGGACGCGGCGATTCGGGTCGCCCACCTGCCGCGCCAGTTCCGCGGTCTGCGCATAGAGTTCGATCGCTCCCGCTAGATCGCCGCGCTCTGCGCGCGCGTTCGCCAACTCGAACTGCGCCATTTCCAGTTCGGCCACACTGTGTTGCTGCGCGATCCGAACCGACTCGACCAGGTCGGCCTCCGCCTGCTCGAGGTAGGGTCCGCCGCGGCGTAGCTGCCCCACACCGAGCAGGAAATGCGCGTGCGCGTGCGCGGCGGGGTCGGCTTCCGCGTCGAGGAAACGCAGAGCTTGTTCGGCCCAGTGGAGCACCTCGTCAACCCAACCGGACGAAATGTATGTGTCGCCCATTCCGAGGCAGGCGCGCGCGGCCGCGGCGCGGTCGCCGGTCTGCTCCGCCTCCGCGAGGGCGGCTGCATATGCCTCGCGCGCGGCAGGGAGCCCGCCCGCGCGCACGAGCGCCTCTCCAAGGAGCACGCTGCGCGCGGCGCTCGGCCACAGCTCCTGCGCGCGCTGTCGGAAGCGCACCGCCTCGTCCAGCGCCGCAAGCGAAGCGGCGTGCTCCGCGGCCTGGTCCGCGTAGCGCGCCGCTTCGCTCGCCTCCCCCGCCGCCGCAAGGTGGTCGGAGATCAAGCCCGCGACCGCGCCCGGCCGCGAGCCGCGCTCCGCGATCAGCGCGTGCGCCGCGCGACGGTTCAACACGGCCGCGCGCGCGCCGCTCAGCCCCTCTCGCACCACGCTCGGCAGCAGCGGATGGTTGAACTCGAACCGCCCGCCGCGTTCGGCCAGCACGCGGCCGGCCAACATCTCGTCGAGCGCGTCGAGTGTTTCATCCTCGCCGCGCCCCGTCATGTTCATCAGCAGCGCCAGATCGATCTCGGGATCGAGCACCGCTGCCGCCTGCAGGACTCCGCGCGCGTTCTCGCTCAATCGCTCCAGCCGCGAACGAACGAGGTCCACCAGCGCCGAGGGCACGCCGGTCGTGTCGGAGTCACTGCCGCTGCGGCTGAGCTCGAGCAGGAAGTAGGGATTGCCGGCGCTGCGCGCCTGGAGGTTGTGCGCCACGTCCGATGAGACGCCGAGCCCGCCGATCAGCCGCGCGGTGTCTTCGGGTCCGAGCCGGGGCAGCGGTATCCGGCGAAGGACACCCTCGCGCGCCCAGCCGGCTACCTGGTGGACCAACGCAGGCGGCGCCTCTTCGGGACGGTATGCGAGCGCGAGAAGCAGCGGGTACGCGCGCAGCCGGTGCGCGAGATAGGAGAGCCAGTCCAACGTCGCGCGATCCGCCCAGTGAGCGTCGTCGACGAAGATCACAAGCGGGCGCGTGTCGAGCGCCAGCAGGACCTGAACGAAGGCCTCGAAAACGCGGCGGCGTTCTTCCTCGGGAGGGAGCGCCGCAGGCTGTGGCAGGCGCGGAGCTTCCGCGCGCAGTTGCGGCAGCAGGCGGGCAACTTCCGCAAGCCATGCATCGGGGAGCGCGGACGGGCCGCGCAGCAGGTCGTCGACGCAGGCGTGTGACCCGAACAGCTCGACCAGCGGCGCAAAGGGCAAGCCCGACGCAGCCTCGACGCAGCGCGCTTCGAGCGGGCGGCAGTCCGCGGGCAGCCGGCGCGACCACTCGCGCCACAGCCGCGATTTGCCGATGCCGAGTTCGCCGGTCAGCAGGACGACGCGCGCCGCTCCCTCGCGGGCTGCGGCCAACTCGGCGTCCAGCGCCGCGCACTCCCCCTCGCGACCCACAAAGGGGGACGCAGGCTCGGCCGGCGGAGCGGACGCAAGGCCCGTGGGCCTTGACGCGCGTCGGGCTGGCAGGTTTGTCTCGGCAGCAAGCGCTTCGCGCAGCGCAATGGTCTCGGGCGAGGGATCGACGCCCAACTCCGATTGCAGCGCGGACTTGAGCGTCTCGTACTGCCGCAGCGCTTCCGCGCGCTGCCCCTGTTGAGCGAGCGCGGTCATCAGTGCGCGGTACAGGGCTTCGTTGAGGGGATCATGGAGAAGCGCGCCCCGCGCGAGAGCTGCTGCCTCGGCCCACGCCCCTCGTCTCGCGAGGCTTGCCGATGCATCCGCGACGCGGGCGAAAAACACCTGCGCATACGACTCGCGCGCCGCGGAGAGCCAGAGTTCGAACTCGGGCGCATCAAGCAGCGACAGGCCGTCGAGGAAGGGTCCGCGGTAGAGCGCAAGCAGCGCGGCCGGGTCGTCGAGCGGGGTGGCGAGCCGGAGCGTGTCGGAACCGACGTGACCGCCCAGCGCGAGCCGGTCAGCGCGAGCCACCACGGCATCTTCGCCCAGCTCCTTGCGGATCGTCCAGAGGGTGTTACGGAGGTTCTTGCGCGCGGCTTCTTCCGCGCTCTCGCCCCACAGCAGGCCGAGGATGCGCTCGCGGGGCTGCGCAGTCGGGTTGGCGGCAAGGTAGCCGAGCAGGGCCAGCGCCTTCGCGGGCAGGTCGACGGGTTGTGAGTCGCGCTCGGCGTACGGCCGGCCGAGCAATCGCAGATCGATTTGCACGGCGGCCATTATAGCCTATGCGGCCACGATCTGCCTGACGAACGCGATCTCATCGTCGTTGATCGTGTGCCCCATGTTGGGATAGAGGCGCACGGCGACGTCCGCGCCGAGACGGCGGAACACCTCCGCGGATTCGAGCACGCGCTCCTTGGCGATGTGGAAGTCAACGTCCGAGCAGCCAAGGAAGAGCGGCGTGTTATCCATGCTGCCGGGATAGTCGCGCGGCGTCCCGTCCGGGCCGATCAGCCCGCCGCTCAGGCCGAACACGCCGCCATAGCGCCTTGCATGGCGAGCGGCGTACTCCAGCGACAGGCACGCGCCCTGCGAAAAGCCGAGCAGGTAGGTCTTGTCGGCCGGGATGCCGGCCTGCTCGACAAGCGCGACCATCTGCCCGACGCGCGCGAGCGCCGAGGAAAGCCACGGCTCGTTGCGTTCGATCGGCTGCGTGAACGGGTAGGGATACCAGGTGTTGTTGGCCGCCTGCGGCGCGAGGTAAGCGATCCCCGGCGCTTCAAGCATGGGCGCGAGGGAAAGTATGTCCTCCGCGGTCGCCCCGCGGCCATGGATCATGACCATCGCCGCGCGCGCCGCCTCGAGCGGCTCGCCGTAGGAAAGAATCGGGCCGTCTTCATGCAATGGCATCGCGCCTCCCGTCGATAAACGGATTTTGCCACAGAGGCCACAGCGGTCTCAGAGTCATTCGACTCCGCTCAGGGTGCTCTGAGACCGCTGTGACCTCTGTGGCTAATCTATAAAGGGTTGCCCTAACCGATCTATTACGCCGCGGCCGCAGCCACCGCCTCAGTCTCCTGCACCTTCACCAGTTCCATCTCGACCCGAATCTTGACCTGGTCGCCGACCAGCCACCCGCCGGCCTCCAGAGCGACATTCCAATTCAGCCCGAATTCCTTGCGGTTGAGCGTGGCCGTGGCGGTCAGGCCCCAGATTTCGCCGCCCCACGGATTCTTGCCCCGCCCCTCGTTCGTCACGTCGAAGACGAACTCGCGCGTTACGCCCTTGATCGTGATGTCGCCGATGACCTTGTACTGGTCGCCGCCGAGCCGCTCGATCCGCTTGCTGGCGAACGTCATGCGGGGGAACTCGTCTGCCCCGAAGAAGTCGCCCGAGCGCAGGTGCGCGTCGCGATTCGCATCGTTCGTATCGACGCTGGCCGTCTCGATCCAGCCCTCGACCTTAGAATTCAACAGGTTGGTCGGATCCTCCGTAATCGTGCCGCCGAACTTGCTAAAGCGGCCGCGCACCGTCGTCACCATCATGTGCTTCACACCGAACTCGATCGTCGTGTGGGAATTGTCAATCTGCCAGGCCATCGTATCTCTCCTCGTTGTAGCTTCCGTCAGGAAGCGTTGGGTTAGCTGTCGTTCAAGCTTTACGAGAGAGATCATACCGGGTCCCAGTCCTTCGCCGCGTCCTTCGCCGCGTCCTTGCCGCGTCCTTCTTCGCGCGTGCGGGGCCGACCACGAATCTGACGCGAATACACGAATGGCGGCGCGAAGCTCGGAACAATTCGTGTATTCGTGGTTGGATTCGTGGTCGGCCGCGCGCGCTCCGGCGTCACGCCAGCGGGAACACGACCGAGATCAGCCAGCCGAAGAAGAACGCGGCGCCGATGGCATAGGGCCAGGGCCGGTCGAACGCCGCGGCGACGACGGCCAGGGTGAGGAAGATGAGCGGCAGAATCGGCATGAGCAGCACGAGGAAGCCGAGAGACGGCGCGAGCATCAGCGCGACGAACAGCCCCCCGAGAAACACTGCGCTCTGGCCGAGCGCCCAGCCAAGCCTCCCCCACCCGCCCGCGCCCCATTGGCTGTAGCCCGCGGCGAGGAACCACGGCAGCACGGCGAGCGACAGGATCGGCCAGCGCCACAGCCGCGCGGGAATCGGCCACCACTGCACCCACACGCTCTGCGCCATCACACCAAAAGCCAGCACCAGCACGACGAGGAAGAGGATGCCGAGCAAAATGCCCCCCGGCGCGGGGCGGTGGATCGGGCGGTTGAAGGCGAGCCAGATCAGGCCCGCGACGAGAAGCCAAAGCGCGACCGCGCCGCCGACCTGAATCCCGAGAACGCCTGCCAGCGCGGTGAAGCGCGCCAGCAGCCCGACGACGACCGTGGCAGCCACCCCGCCCAGCAGGAGCCCCGCAACCCGGCGGCCGGTGGAATTGGCGTTGAGCGAAGGCAGGCCGGTCCGCAGGGCGGGCGCAAGGCCGAGGGCCGCAAGCAGCCAGCCAAGCAGGTGGACGCCGTACCAGACGACGCGCCGGTCGATGTAGGGCGTGTCCGTCGCTGTGCCAAATGTCCGCCCGATCCAGTCGAGCGCGATGTGATGGCTCTGTGGCCGGAAGAGGATCGTGATGTGTTCGGCGTTGCGAACGATCCGCAGATAGCGCGCGCGACCGCTCGCGAAATCCTCGTTCGGCCCGCCGGCCTGCGCCAGCAGCTGCTCCGCATTGGCGACGAACCGCGGTTCGAGGCTGCCCGCCATCAGCAGCAAGTTGGCGGGCGCGTCCGGGCGGACGTCTGCGCTCGTGGGGGAGATGCCAACCACCGCCCCATAGCGCCCCAGTTCGTTGATCCCCGCGGTCATCACAGCCCCGCTGCCCATCGAGTGACCGAGAAGCGCGAGGCGGCTCGCGTCCACTTCAGGCTGCGCGATCAGTTGCGCGGTCGCAGCCGCGATATTTGCGCTCAGTCCGCCGCGATTCAGCGCTGCGGGATTCGCGCCATGGCCGTCGAAGTCGAAGAGGAGCGCGGGATATCCCGCGCGGGCGAAGGTGTACGCATAACCCAACATCAATTGCTTCGAGCCCGCAAACCCATGCGCGATAACCACGCCGGGCGCGGGCGCAGACACGCTGCCCGGAGCCACGTACAGCATGGGGATGCCGCCGGCCGAGACGTCCCGGACAGTCAGCCCGCGCCGGGGGGCGGAGACCATGAACCACGAAACAATAATAAGGATGACGCCGATTGCCAGGAGCGCCCAACGCTTTGCGGACATCCGCAACTCCTTCCGCAGATGGGGGGTGGATTTACGCCGCGAGAAGTCTTGCGCTAAAATCGCGCTATGCGCCTGAATGATCCCGGAAACCCCGCCTTCTGGCTGTTGGGGAGCTTCCTCGCCATCGTCCTTGGGACCAATATCGCGTATCTGCTCTTCCGGCGAAAGGTCGGTGAGCCGGAAGCGCGACGCGGGCCAATGGCAGCGCTGGGCTGGACCGCGCTCGGCCTCTTCTACCTGCTCGTGCCGTTCCTCGCGATGCAGCGCGGGATCGTCTCGCCCTATGCGCTCGGGCTGACCGAGATCAACTGGCCCGCGACCCTGTCGACGGGGCTCGCGCTGGCGGCCGGCGTGGTCGTCATCGCGCTGTTTGGGTGGCTGCTCTACCGGAGAACGCTGCCCGAAGGCGAGCCTTCGGCCGCGCTCGACCGCCTGGTCGACGCGCTGCGCGGCCCTGCCACTGCGATTCTCGACCAGTGGCACTGGGCCTTCTACCGAGCGGCTGCCGCGGCCGTCGTCGCCGCGCTCGCCGCCGCGAACCTACCCGCCCCCGTCGCGCGCCTCGTAGACAAGCTCCAGGCCGATCCGCTCTACTGGGGCGCGTGGCTCGGCATTGCGCTCGCCGGAATCGAGTGGGCGCTCGACCCGTTCGGCCGGGCGGCGGTCCGCGTTGACCGCGAGCGCGCGGCCGCGCTACGCCGCGCCAGCCTCGCAATCGCGACCACCGGCCTCTTCGTCCTCACGCGCAACCTCTGGCTGTGCCTCGCCGCGCATGTCGTCGTCGAGACGCTCGCCGCCACCTGGTTCGCCCTGCCCGCGCAGCGCGCGCCGGAGGCGGGCTAACGGCGCCTCATAAAACCGCCATCGTAGGGGCGCACTGCGCTCGTCCCAACAAGTTATGTTTGGTGCTCTAAACAAAAAGGCCCGTCTCGCGCACGAGGGGCCTTTCGATCTCCATCACCGGCTTAGCTTCAGGGAATGACGATCCCCAGCACAACCAGGATCGCCAAGATGCCCACCGCCGTTATGCCGAGGCGGCGGAGGTCGGCCTTGACGTAGCTGTAATCGCTGATCTTATCGACGCGCGCGAACGAGCCAGTAGCGCCGGCGCGCGACGAAGCGCGCGGCGTCTGTCCCGCAGTGCGGACGGCCGGTTCAACCGGAGTTGCGGCTGGTTGGGCGGTAGCCTGCGATGGCTGCCCGTCGCCGTACATGCGAGGTTCAGCCGCGCGGGGCTTGGGCTGGGCCGACTTCTTCTTCTGAGCCATGGGAAAACCTCATTCGAGCGAACGATTTCTAACCCTGACATTATAGCGCCGGCGCGCTTAACGGTCAATTTCGCGACCCTTCACCCACAAAAGACGAAGGACCGAAGTTGCACCAAGGTCGTAGTGATAGCCTTCGCCGGACTTTGCGTCTTCAGTTCTTAGTGGTTGCGTCCGCTTAGCCGCCCGGTCACCGCGGCGACAAGCCGCGTGACTTCCTCCACGCGAAACACGCGCAACGCAAGAATGTAGAACAGTCCGCTAACACCGCCCGCCACGGCGACGACGATCGCATATCCAAGCTTGGCGTCGGGGACCAGGGGCGTGATGATGCCGGCGAGTATCGCGGCCAGCGCGGCCATCAGCACCGCCGCCAACGTCGCGAAGCCGAGCGTGCGCAGGATGCGCTGACCGTGGAGCCGCCCGGGGCTGCGCTGCAGCAACACGGTCATGATTGTCGCGTGCGCTGCCTGCTTCACCGAATCGGCAAGCACAAGCCCGAGGAAGCCGATCCGGTCCTTCAGCAGCAGCGCGGTGACGAAGTAGAAGCCGATGGAGATGACGCCGACGATGGCAGGCGTGCGGGTATTCTGCCGGGCATAGAAGGTGTAGTTGAGCAGGAAGTCGACGCCTGCGAAGGGCAGCCCGATCAGGTACACCCGCAGCGCGAGCGCGGTCATGGTCGCGTCGTCCGGCGTGAAGTTGCCGTGCTGGAAGATGAGCTGGACGATGGGCAGGGCGAGCGCGAACAGGCCCGCGGTCGCGGGCAGCAGCAGCACAAGCACCAGCCGCAGGCCGCGGCCGCAGATGGCGCGGAAGCCCTCCCAATCCGCGTTGGCCGCGAACTGGGACAGGCTCGGCAGGGCGGCGAGCGACACCGCCACCGGAATCAGGCCGAGCGGCAGTTGGATGAGCGTCGTCGCGAAGCCCATCCAGGCCACACTCTGCGCGCCCGACGCGGATGCCCACCGGCCGTCGACGATGATCTGGAACTGCGTAACGATCAGCCCGAGCATCAGCGGCACGTAAAGCCGGCCGATGCGCGCGATGGCCGGATGACGCCAGGCCGCGCTTGGCCGGAGCCGCACGTCGCGCATCCCCGACCACACGACGATCAACTGCAAGAGGCTGCCCAGGACGATGCCCAGCGGCAGGACGTAGATCGCGAGATGCTGGGGCAGCCGCGGCGCAAGCAGCGGGGTCAGCAGGACGATGCCGAGATTGAAGACGGCTGCGCTGAGCGCAGTGTAGGAGAAGCGGCGCAACGCGTACAGAAGCGCGGTTGCGCCACCGGTCAGGCCGAAGAAGAGCACAGCGGGCGCGATGACGCGCAGCGAGTTGCGGAGGACAAGCTGAAGCTGCGGGTCCTCGAAGTTGCCGAGCAGGTTTGCCAACGGGCCGGCCAACACCTCGACGACGAGGACGAGCAGCCCCATGACAATCGCGATGAGGCTGAGAACCGCGCTGGCGACGCGGGCCAATTCGCCCCGGCGTTCGGGTCGCGCATACTCCGTCAGGACCGGCACGAGCGCGGCGCTCAACATCCCGCCGACCAGCAGGTCGTAGATCATGGTGGGAACGCGCGCGGCCAGGCGGAACGCGGCCAGCTCGCCGCTTGCGCCAAAGAAGTAGGAGATGACCGCTTCGCGGAGCAGGCCGATCACGCGGCTGCCGATGTTGCCGAGGCCGAGGATGCCGGCGGAGCGCGCGAGTCCGGGGGCGGGAGGGCCCGCTTCGGCCCTTGGCGCCTCTGGACGGGAGCTATTCGGCGTGTCTGAGCTCATGCGCCTGCGCTGTTCAACTCACGAGGTGTCGGGCAACGAACGAATACGCTCGATAATGAGGGAGGTGGACCGGTCCGGAACGTAGGGCAGGTACGCAACGCGGCCACCGTAGCTCGCCACCACCTCCGCCTCAGGCGGGCGAGGCCCATCGGGGCGACCCCAATCGCCGCCCTTCACATAGACTTCCGGCTTGAGCGCCTGGACGAGGCGGTTGGCCGTGAGATCGCCAAAGATGGTTACCGCATCGACGCAGCCAAGCGCGGCCAGCAACTCCGCGCGATCCTCCTGCGGGACGAGCGGCCGGCCCGGTTTGCGGGCCGCGCACGACGCATCGCTGTTCAGGCCAACGACGAGCGCATCGCCGAGCGCGCGCGCGGCCTGCAGGTAGCGCACGTGGCCGACGTGGAGCAGGTCGAAGTGGCCGTTGGTGAAGACAACGGCGCCCGTTTGCTGCGCCCGCCACGCGATGGCGTCGTCAAGGGGCCCAAAGGGTGCCTTTCCGTGAAGCGAAGAGAATTCAACGCAGATACCGGCCTGCAGCCGACGCAGATGGGGTGGATTTACAGGATTCTCTTTAGGATCTTGCCGATCCACCTTAATCTGCGTCATCTGCGTCCTATCCCCTCACCACCGCCCACACAAACTTCGGGAGGGCCAACTGCCGCCGCCAGCGCCACGGCTGGGTGATGAGCCGGTAGAGCCACTCCAGGTTGATCCGGCGCATCCACTCGGGCGCGCGCTTCTGCGCGCCGACGATGAAGTCGAGCGAGCCGCCGACGCCCATCATGGCCGGCACGCCCGCCGCGGCGCCGTGTTTCGCAATCCACAAATCCTGTCGGGGCGCGCCATAGGCGACGAAGAGGACGTCAGGCTGCGCGGCGCGAATGCGCTCGACGATGCCTGGCGCGTCTTTTTCCGAGGGCGTGCCCGCGTAGGTTCCCACCACTTGAAGACCGGGAAAACGCCGGACAAGTTCCGCGCCGGCCGCTTCGGCGATGCCGGGCGCCGCGCCGAGCAGATACAACCGCCAGCCTTCCCGCGCCGCGCGCTCGGCGATCAGCGGGACCCCGTCCGATCCGGTGACGCGCTCGGGAAGGGGCTTGCCCTGCCGCTTCGCCGCCCACAGCAGGCCCACGCCGTCCGCGATGCATAGATCCGCGGCTTCCAACACCTGCGCGAACTCGCGGTCGCGCCGCGATGCCATCACGAATTCCGGGTTGACCGTGCAAATCTGGTGCGGACCGCCCTCTTCGATCCACTCGCCAATGCGGTCGAGCATCCCCTCGAAGGTGACCGCGTCGATGCGGACGCCGAGGATGCGGACGCCGGCGCGCTCAACCGGAGACCATCCTTCGACTACGGCCGGCGCGCCGGCCGCCGTCCTCCGCTCAGGATGCCTTCTTCCCGGACCCGGCGTTCCCGGATCATGCGCAGCGCGCGTCACTTCTGCCTCGCCACGCTCTCCAGCACCGCAAGCGTCTCCCGCGCGCATCTCTCCCACGAGAAGCGCTTGACGTTCTC
>JALOOB010000535.1 GCA_025454635.1 Anaerolineae bacterium | reverse complement strand
ACCTCGTTCTGTTCGAGCAGCGTCATCACGCGGCGGCGGAGCGGCTGCCCGGTCAGCGCGGCGACCTCGCGCGCGGCCCCGTAGATGCACTGCAGATGGCCGAACGCGCCCTTGACGTCGTAGTCAAGCACCACGTCGCCCATATAGTCCACAAGCGGCATCCCGACCGGCGCGTCGTCGGGCAGCACGAGGTTGCCCTCGTGGCTCTCGCTCAGGTCCAGCTCCTTCTCCGAGCAGACCATCCCCTCCGACACCACGCCGCGAATCTTGCTCGGCTTGAGCTTGACGATCTTGCGCTCGTCGCTGTGGCCGTCGATCAGCCGCGCGCCCGACATGGCGTAAGCCACCTTTGGCCCCTTGCCGCCCGACAGGTCCTGCCCGATGTAGGGCATCATGTTCGGCGCGCCCGTGACCACCGTCATCGGCTCGTCCGCGCCGTAATCGACGCGCACGAGGGTCAGCCGCTCCGCGTCCGGGTGGCGCGTCACGCTGAGGATCTGCCCGACGAATATCTTGTCGCGGTCCCACAACTCGCCCACGCGCGTGATCGACTCGACCTCCAGCCCCGCCAGCGTCATGCGCTCGGCCAGGGCCTCCACCGGCAGGTCGAGGTCGACGTCGACGAAATCCTTCAACCAGGAAAGAGGCACCTTCATATTGCCAACCCCTTTATTAGCAGCCACAGAGAACACAGAGGAAACAGAGACGGCCTCTGCGCTCTCTGCGTCCTCTGTGGCTAACGTTCTGCTCTCAGCCGAACTGCCCGAGAAAACGCAGATCGTTCGAGTAGAAGTAGCGAATGTCGCTGATCCTATGCCGCAGCATGGCCGGCCGCTCCACGCCCATCCCGAACGCGAAGCCCGTGAACTCCGCCGGGTCATAGCCGCCATTCTTCAGCACGACGGGATGCACCATGCCCGCACCCGCGATTTCGAGCCAGCCGGGCGATTTCGAGCCAGCCGGTGTACTTGCACACCCCGCACCCTTTGCCCCCGCACAGCACGCAGTTCATGTCTGCTTCGATGCTCGGTTCGGTGAACGGGAAGTAGCTGCTGCGCACCCGCAGCTGCCCCGCGCCGTACATCTTGAATGCGAACTGCTTCATCGTGCCGATCAGGTCGGTCATGCGGATGCCCTTGCCCACCGCCAGCCCCTCGATCTGGTAGAACTGGTGCTCTGAGCGCATGGTGATCTGCTCGTAGCGGTACACCTTGCCGGGCAGGATCACGCGGATGGGTTGCGGGCAGCGATCCTGCATGACGCGGATCTGGCCGGGGCTGGTGTGCGTGCGCATGAGCAGCCTGCGCTGCGTCGGGTCCAGGTTGTCGTCCTGCGACACCCAGAAGGTGTCCCACATATCGCGCGCCGGGTGATAGGGCGGGATGTTGAGCAGGCCGAAATTATTCTCGTCGGTCTCCACGTCCGGCCCGTCGTACACCTCGAAGCCCATCTCCGCGAAGACCGCGCGGTACTCGCGCAGGTTCTGCGTCGTAATGTGCAGCCGCCCGTAGCTCGGCGGCCGGCCCGGCAGCGTCACGTCGACCGCGCCGCTTGTCAGCTCGGCCTCCAGCGCCGCCTGCTTCAGCGCCTCCTGGCGCTCGCGGAAAGCCGTCTCCAGCGCGGCCTTAACCTCGTTGACGAACTGACCGTACGCGGGGCGGTCCTCGCGCGCGAGCGTGCCGAGCAGGCCGAGGGCATTCGTCAGCGCGCCGCCCTTGCGGCTGAAATAGCGCAGGCGCCAGTCCTCCAGCGTCTCGCCGTCGCGCGCCGCGGCCAGCGCATTCAGCGCTTCCTCACGCAGCTTCTCCAGGTTATCGCGCATACCACACCTCCTTAACGCAAAACGCGCGCTTCATCCCACAGGGACGAAGCGCGCGCATCTGATACGCATACTCCGCGGTGCCACCCTGGTTCGTGGTCGTTTCCGTCAGGAAACGCACGCCCTCTAATTCCGGCGGTCCGGTTTGGCAAGCTCGCTCTCGCCTACGGACTTACCGGCTGCCGCAATAACGGTCGGCGACCGGAACCGACTACGCGCGAATCGAAGATTGAAGATTACAGATTGAAGATACGTTTCTTCAATTTTCAATCTTGAATCTGCAATTCGTTTCACCGGTTCGCTCGGGAGGGAACTTCGCCGGGGCTAAGGCCGGCCGGGCTTGCAGCCCCTCGCGGGACCCGGCCTCTCTGGGGGTCATCCCCCCGCCTACTTTCCTCCGTCAACGCTTTCGGATGAACCTATGATTTAGTTGTGGCCGAATTATGCCGCAAGGGGCGGTGGATGTCAAACAGCCGCGCCCAACCCACTGCCTACTCAAGGCCGCGTTTCTCCCCCGCCTTCCGTTTGACAGGCGCGCGCCCCTCACCTAAGATAAGCGGGCGCTGCGCGCTGCGCAACCTCTCACGAGCCGCAATCGTTTCACCGAGTAGCTATGAAACCTCACCTGACCGAGGACGCGCCGCCCAGCACCGCGACGGTCGTGGGTCTCGCTGCTGATCGGCGACCCACTCGCGACTGCCGAAGCGCCGCATCAGGCCATCCGCAAGATCGTCGGGCTGGCCGTCTTTGCGTCAGACGCCCTGTCGTCCACCGCGTACGCGACGCAGGAAATGCTCGCGGTCCTGGCGGTCGTTGGCACGGCGGTCTTCGGGCTTGCGATCCCCATGTCGTTCGCCATCGTGGTGCTGCTCGCTCTGGTCGTCGCATCCTACGAGCAGACCATCCACGCGTACCCGAACGGCGGCGGCGCCTACATCGTCGCGCGGGACAACCTGGGCGAGACGCCCGCAGCCGTCGCGGGGTCGGCCCTGCTCATCGACTACATCCTCACCGTGGCCGTCTCGATTTCCGCGGGCGTCGCGCAGATCGTCTCCGCGTTCCCCACCTTGTTCCCCTTCCGCGTCGAGCTGGCGATTGCGCTGGTGCTGCTCGTCATGCTGATCAACCTGCGCGGCGTGCGCGAGTCGGGAACCATCTTCGCGATCCCGACCTACTTCTTCCTCGTGATGATCGTCATTACCGTAGGGATCGGCCTGGTCCGCTATGTCACCGGCACGCTGGGAACCGTCGTCGATCCGCCCCACATGGAGGTGCTCGGCCCGACTTCCGGGCTGACGCTCTTCCTGATTCTGCGCGCGTTCTCTTCCGGCACGACCGCGCTGACCGGCGTCGAGGCCATCGCGAACGGCGTCCCCGCATTCAAGGAGCCGCGCAGCAAGAACGCAGGGATCACGCTGCTGTGGATGGCGGGCATCCTCGGCACGCTGCTCGTGGCGATCACGTTCCTCGCGGTGCAGGTCGGGGCCGTCCCCTCGGAAGAGGAAACGGTCATCTCGCAGATCGCGCGCACCGCGGACGGCGAGCGCGGCATCCTCTACCTGCTGACCATCGCCGCGACGACGATTATCCTGATCATGGCCGCGAACACGTCGTACAACGGGTTCCCGCGGCTCGGCGCCATCCTCGCGCAGGACGGGTTCCTGCCGCGGCAGCTTTCCTACCAGGGTAGCCGGCTCGTCTACTCGCGCGGCATCGTCGTGCTCGCGCTGCTCGCCATCGGGTTCATCATCGTGTTCGATGCGAGCGTGACGCGGTTAATCCCGCTTTACGCTATCGGCGTCTTCCTGTCGTTCAGCCTCTCGCAGGCAGGCATGGCGCGGCGCTGGTTTAAGTCGGGGCAACTCAAGGGCGGCGACACGCACAGCGGGCACGGGACCGAACTGAACTATGAGCCGGGGTGGCAGGGGAAGATGGTCTTGAATGCGATCGGCGCCACCGTGACGTCGGTCGTCGCGATTGTCTTTGCGGTGACGAAATTCAGCCAGGGCGCATGGATGATCTTGATCCTCATGCCTGCGCTGGTCCTGCTCTTCTTCCGCATCCACCGCCACTACCGGCAGGTCGCGCATAGCCTCTCGCTCGAAAACTTCGATCCGCCGCCCCCGGCGAACCGCCACCGCGTC
>JALOOB010000260.1 GCA_025454635.1 Anaerolineae bacterium | reverse complement strand
TGAGCGCGGCCGTCCCGCAGTCAACACGGTCTTTCTCGGCGGCGGCACGCCCACCGTCCTTCCCGCTCCCCTGCTTGCGTCCATCCTCGATGCGTGCCGGGAGTCCTTTGAGGTTGCGGCAGACGCCGAGATCACGAGCGAGGCGAATCCTGGCACGGCGGACGCGGCGGTGTTCGCCGCGCTGCGCGGGATGGGGGTCAACCGCCCACGGCGCGGCCGAGGCGGAGGAAGCGTTCGCTGCCGCGCGGCGCGCGGGGTTCGACAATATCAACCTCGACTTTATGTTCGGCCTGCCGGGCCAACAGGAGTCGACCTGGCGCGGCACGCTGGAACGCGCGATTGCGCTCGCGCCGGAGCATATCTCGCTGTACAGCCTGACGGTCGAGCACGGGACCCCGCTCTATGACGCGGTCCGCCGCGGGCTTCAGCCTCCGCCGCAGGATGATGTGGCGGCGGACTTCTACCTGCTCGCCTCCGGCCTGCTCGACAACGCGGGTTACGAGCAGTACGAGATTTCGAACTGGGCGCGTTCCGGCTTCCAGTGCCGGCACAACCTCGTCTACTGGCGCCACGAGCCCTACCTCGGCTTTGGGCCGGGCGCGCACAGCTATGTCACCGTCGCTCGCGACGCCGGCCGCCGATGGTGGAACGTCCGCCCGGTCCCGCAGTACATCCAGCGCGTCCGCGCGGGCCAGTCGCCCGAGCGCGGCCGCGAAGAGATCGACGAGCGCCTGGCGATGGGCGAGTTTATGATGCTGGGCCTGCGGCTCGTCCGCGAGGGGGTCGCCTCTGCCCGCTTTGCCGCGCGCTTCGGCCGCCCGCTCGAAGAGGTCTTCGGCTCCGAGATTTCCGCGCTCACGGAGCGCCGCCTGCTCGAAAGGGTCGACGGCAGGGTGCGCTTAACTTCTGAAGGCCGCTTGCTCGGCAACCAGGTCTTCTCCGAATTTCTGCCAGCGAGTCAAGAGTAATGTTGGATTTTGTCTCCCGCCTGAAGCCGGCAACCGGCGACCTGCGCCCGGCCTACTGGTTCATCTTTTTCGGCGACCGCCTGCTGGCGCGCCAGGAGGGCGACGCGCCCAAGCGCGACGCCTGGGTGCGCGACCTGGGGCCGGGCGCGATCGCGCAAATCCCCCGGGTGTCGTCGCCGGAGGAACTCGGCCTGTCGCCCGCGCGGGTCATCTATCTCGGAACCCTGGAGGAGGGCGGGGAGGCGACAGACTGCTACGCGGCGGAAGTCGCGGCATCTGCTGAAGCAGATGCCGGAGCAGATGCTGCCGTGCCGGAGGGGTACGTGGCGGAGGGGCTGCGCCAGTTGTACCCGCTGCTGCCCGAGCCGTTCGTCGCGGTGGCAGGCCGCGCGGTGCAACTCATCGCATATGACCGGCAGAACCAGTTCTGCGGCCAGTGCGGGGGGCGCACGGTCGACCAGGAGCACGAGCGCGCCAAGCGCTGCCCGCAGTGCGGCCTCGTCGTCTACCCGCGGCTCTCGCCGGCCATGATTATCGCGGTGACGCGGCAGACGGACGACGGGCTAAAAATCCTGCTCGCGCGCAATCATCGCTTCCCAACCGGCCGGTTCAGCGTGCTGGCGGGCTACGTCGAACCGGGGGAATCGCTCGAAGCGTGCTGCGCGCGCGAGGTGTGCGAGGAAGTCGGCATCGACATCGCAAACATCCGCTACTTCGGCAGCCAGCCGTGGCCCTTCCCGAACTCGCTGATGATCGGCTTCACGGCGGAGTACGCGGGGGGAGAGATCAAGCTGGAGGAGAGCGAGTTGGCGGAAGCGCGCTGGTTTGCGTCGGACGATCTCCCCGGCATTCCGCCGCCGTTCACCATCGCCCGACGCCTCATTGACTGGTTTGTCGCGCTATCAGCGACCTGACAGGGTTTAGACTGCCAGTTCCACAATGCGCGCGCTGAGCCGGCCACCATCTATCTCCAGAACAGCGACACTCGGCGCGAGGTCGAACCGCCGCGGGCCGGCCGCGCCCGGATTCAAGTACAGTACACCCTGCTTTCGCTCCACCCGCGCCCGGTGCGAGTGCCCGTACACCACCACGCCAAATCCCCCGCCCGCGGGCTCCACGTCCAGGCGGCTCAGGTCATGCAGCATGTACACCCACACGCCGCCGACCGACGTGACCTGCGTTTCGGGCAGCGCGTTCGCCCACTCGCCTCGGTCGACGTTGCCGCGCACGGCGAGCACCGGCGCGATGTGGCCGAGCTCCGCCAGCACCTCCGGCTTGCCGACGTCCCCCGCGTGCAGAATCAACTCGACGCCCGCAAGCGCCTCGCGCGCCTGCTCGCGCAGCAGGCTGTGTGTGTCGGAAATGACGCCG
The DNA here is from genome assembly GCA_025454635.1 of Anaerolineae bacterium. Classification (GTDB taxonomy): domain Bacteria; phylum Chloroflexota; class Anaerolineae; order CG2-30-64-16; family CG2-30-64-16; genus JALOOB01. Next base: position 3,155 of record JALOOB010000260.1, on the reverse strand, counting down.
ATGCGATGAATGCTCATGGCCGCGCAGTTTAGGGCCGGCTATCTTCTCTGTCAATCGTTTGCCGCGTGCGATTCTCTTTGCTACAATTTGCCCCATGGCTCAAACCGCAGTCGCCGACGGCCATGACGCGCCGCTCCGGCACGTGCTCTTCCGTCCGGCCAATCGCGCGCAGATCAACCAGCGCAACGTTCTCATCGACGGGATCGGCGTCGGCATCACCGCCGGCGTGGGCAGCTTCCTCTCCGTCTTTCTCGTCCGCCTCGGCGCCTCACCGTTCCAGGTCGGCCTGCTGACGGCCATGCCCGCGCTCACCGGTATGCTGCTCTCGATCCCGGTCGGAGAGTTCCTGTCGCGGCGGTCGAACATCGTTCCCTGGTATGCGCGCTCGCGCTTCCTCGTCCTCTTGTGTTACGTGCTGACCGGCCTCGTGCCGTTCTTCGTCAGCCAGTCCGCGTCGCCGACAGTCATCATCCTGATCTGGGCGCTGGCCACGCTCCCGCAGACGTTGGTCACGGTCGGGTTTACGGTGGTCATGGGGGGCGTCGCGGGGCCGGGCGGTCGCTTCACGCTTATGAGCCGCCGGTGGACCATTCTCGGCCTGACCAACTCGCTCACCGTGGTCATCGTCGGCCAACTGTTGAACCTGTTCGCCTTCCCGCTCAATTACCAGGTCGTCTTTATCGGCTCGGCGGTCGGCGCGCTCATCAGTGTGATCTTTTCGTCGAGCCTGAGGCTGCCGCCACAGGAAGTGCGCGAGGGCCAGGCGGGGTTTATCTCGCTGATTCGCGATCATGGCGGCGCGCTCCGCAACAATAAGCCTTTTCTAAACTTCACCGCCGCGCAGTTCGTGTTCCGCTGGGGCATGGCGCTCGCGCTGCCGCTCCTCCCGCTCTACTGGGTGCGGTCGGTGGGCGCGAGCGACGGGCAGATCAGCGCGATCAACTCGGCCAGCACCTTCATGATGATGCTCTCGTACTTCCTGTGGACCAGTGTCTCGCGGCGGAGGGGGGAGCGCTTCGTGCTGCTGATCGCCGCGTTCGGCGTCAGCTTCTATCCCCTGGTCACCGCGTTCACGACGCAGCCTGCGCTGCTGGTGGTGTGGGCGGGCATCGCGGGGTTCTTCGTGGGGGGCGTGGATCTCGTCTTCTTCGACGTGGTGCTCGACACCTGCCCGAGGGAAAACCAGGCGGCCTACGTGGGCATCTACCAGACCACGGTGCAGACCGCGACCTTCCTTGCGCCGCTCGCCGCGGCCGCGCTTGCGGACGCGTTCGGCTTGGTCATCGCGCTGATCGTCGCGACGGTCCTCCGCTTCGCCGGCGCGATCCTGCTGACGGTGCTTGGGGTGGGGCGCGAGACGCCAGGGTAAGGACGAATTGAACGCCGATGACGCAGATTGGCAAAGATCGGCATGCTCCTGATGAGATTAACGGATCATCGTGATCCATTCCATCTGCGCTATCTGCGTTGAATTGCCTTCTCCAGCAGAAAGACTCCGGTTGTCGATAAGAGGTTCGTGACCTTGTAGACCCGCATACGGCGGCCGTGCGCGAGGTAGGCCTGGCGGGGCACTGCGATGCCGTTCGCGGCGCAAAACTGGCCGAAGTCAGTAATTGTAAGCGCCTGCCAGCGCGGCTTCTCATGCCAAGCCTGCGGGAGGTCGGGCGCAGCAGGCATCCGCCCCGTCGCCAAAAGATGCAACCGGCACCGCCAGTAGCCCCAGTTCGGGAAGCTGACGACAGCCTGCCGGCCCACGCGCAGCATCTCCGCGAGGATCATGCCGGGATCGTCGAGGAACGGCAGCGTCTGGCTCAGCACCACCATGTCGAAGGCGGCGGCGGGGTAGTCTCCCAGCCCTTCCTCCAGCTTCCCCTGGCGCACGCTCAGACCGCGACGGACGCAGGCGAGCACGCCTTGCTCGCTCAGCTCGATCCCGCGTCCTTTCACGCCCTTTGCGGTGACGAGGTGTTCGAGCAACTCCCCGTCCCCGCACCCCAGGTCGAGCACCCGCGCGCCGGCTGGGATGAACTCGGCAATGACCTGCAAATCCGGCCTCAATGTCAGCTCCTATGTTGCGACGCTAACCACTAAGGACCGAAGAAAGGAAGCCTCACTAAGTTTCCCTTGTGGTCCTTCGTTTCTTTGGTCCTTAGTGGTTAGCTCCGTATCCCCGCTTCGCGGGCGACGCGGTTGACGAAGCTGCCGAGCAGCCGCGTCATCGTATCCACCTCAAGCAGGAACGCGTCATGTCCCCAGGTGCTCTCGATGTCCAGATAGGTGACGTCGGCCCCGGCCGCGGTGAGCGCGCTCACCAGTTCCTTGCTGTGATACGAGGGGTAGAGCCAGTCGCTTGTGAAGCTGACGACGAGGAACTTGATGTGCTCCGCGCGGGCGAAGGCCGCGACCAACCCGCTTGGCGCGCCGAGGTCGAAGTAGTCCAGCGCTTTCGTCACGTACAGGTACGCGTTCGCGTCGAACCGCTGCGTGAAGGCCAGCCCCTTGTGCTTCAGGTAGCTCTCCACCTCGAACTCGGTCTCGAACTCGTAGCCGAACTGCGCGCGGTTTTGCAGGCGCCGGCCGAACTTTTTGCGCATCGACTGGTCGCTCAGGTAGGTGATGTGGCCGATCATGCGCGCGACGGCGAGCCCCGCATCGGGCCGGTGGCCGTTGCCGTAATACTGCCCGTTCTGCCAGTGCGGGTCCGCGTAGATGGCCTGGCGCCCGACCTCGCTGAACGCGATCAGCATCGCGCTGCTGCTGGCGGTGGTTGCGAGCGGAATCGCAGACAACACGCGGTGCGGGAACGCGCTGGCCCACTGCAGCACCTGCATGCCGCCCATCGACCCACCCGCGACCGCCAGCAGTTGCCCGATGCCGAAGTGGTCGATCAGCGCGAGCTGCGAGCGCACCATGTCGCCGATGGTGACGACGGGAAAGGACAGCCCGTATGGCTCGCCGGTCGCGGGATTGATGCTCGTCGGCCCGCTGGAGCCGTAGCACGAGCCGGGCACGTTTGCGCAGATGACGAAGAAGCGGCTCGTGTCGAAGGCCTTGCCAGGCCCGATGCAGTCGGACCACCAGCCGCCTTCGCCCCCGGCGTGCGCGCTGCCGCTCAGCGCGTGGCAGACGAGGATCGCGTTGGATTTGTCCGCGTT
>JALOOB010000259.1 GCA_025454635.1 Anaerolineae bacterium | reverse complement strand
GTAGGAGAGCAGCCGCTGCGTAAGAAAGATGGCATCTTCTTCGCCGTCCGCTGCGAAGTGCGCCACGCCCGACGTCGACGCGTGGACGAGCGCGCCGCCAAGGTCCTCGAAGGTGACGTTCTCGTGCGTTACGGTCTTGACGACGTCAGGGCCGGTCACGAACATGTTGCCCGTGTTTTTGACCATGACGACAAAGTCGGTGAGCGCGGGCGAGTACACCGCGCCGCCGGCGGATGGGCCCAGGATCAGGCTGATCTGCGGGACGACGCCCGAAGCCAGCGTGTTGCGGAGGAAGATGTCCGCATAGCCGCCGAGCGAGAACACGCCCTCCTGGATGCGCGCGCCGCCCGAGTCATTGAGCCCGATCACAGGCGCGCCGTTCTTCATCGCGAGGTCCATGATCTTGCAGATCTTTTCCGCATGCGCCTCGCCGAGCGAGCCCCCGACCACGGTGAAGTCCTGCGAGAAGACATAGACCAGGCGCCGGTCGATTGTGCCGTAGCCCGTCACCACCCCATCCCCGAGGGTCTGGTGCTCCAGGTCGCTCGGGTCTCCGCTCCGCTGAATCACCAAGCGGTCCAGCTCCATAAAGGAACCCTTATCGAGCAAGAGCTCCAGCCGCTCGCGCGCGGTGAGTTTGCCCTTGGCGTGTTGCGCCTTGATGCGTTCCTCACCGCCACCCAGGCCGGAAGCGTACTTGAGGTCGCGCAGGCGAGCGAGGCTCTTTTCGCGTACTGTGCTATCGCGCATTGATCTCTCCTTGCGCGCGGGCGCGCCGGCCCAGCAAGTAGCCGGTCAGCGTCACGAGGATGGCCGCGACGAGGCTGCCGCCCACCAGCAGCACCCCCGCGTCAAACCAGAAACGGTCGGGGAAGATGCGGATCAGAGTGCTTTCCCACTCGAAGGTCCAGGTGCCCGGCGGGAAAAACACGTCGTGCAGCGCCACGAAGAAGGTCCGCCAGGACAGCAGGACGAACAGGATCGTCGCGACGAGCAGGATCGTCGAAATGAGCCCCCCCATAAAGAGCGCGGCGTAACCGTCGCGGCGCGTTTCCCGGCGGAGTAACAACAGCAGCAGGCCCCCCACGACGATCACCGCGGCCACGATCAGCACGCGCCAGAGCGTATCTGTCAGGATGCGCACGTCCAGCATGTGACTGATTTCGTAGGGAGAGTAAAGCGGCTGGTCTGTGCCGGGGAGGCGCAAGGCCATGAACCGTTCGAGCCCCTGTTCGGGGGTGGTGTTGGTGTTATAGTAGTCGATCCACTGCAGCACGTATTCGATGCGCTGCTCGTTGGTGAATCCATACGCGTCCGGGGGGAAGTCAGCCTTGCCGTACTCCCATTGGACGTACCAGGGGTTCCACACGATGCGGAGCGCGAGCAGGACGATGAACACCGGCATGGCCAGTGCGACGAGCCAACGTATGACGCCGACAACGGGCTTGGGCAAGGATGCCTCCACGCTAGCGTGACGGGTTTTCAGAACCCGGCAGCTTCACAACCACTGATCGAACCAGTCGAGTGTCCGCCGGACGTACTCTTCCTGTTCCAGCTCAAGCGCTTCGAGATGCGCGGCGCCCGGCGCCAGCCACAGTTGGGTGCGCTCCGGATGGGCTGGATCTCGCAGCACTTCGTAAACGCGCTCGCTCTGCCATGCCGGTACGTGCCCGTCGTCTTCGCCGTGTATGAGCAGGATCGGCATCCATGGCCGTTGCGCCCGGAGCATCGGATAGAGTTGTTTGGCGCCGAGGCGCTGGATGACCGGCTGGATCACGCCGTAGAAGGGCGGACGAACGACTCCGGAATAGACTCCCTCAGCCATGACGACCGGGCTGTCGAGCACCATCGCGTCGTACCCCCCGCCCGATCCGCGCAGCGCGAGCCCCAATCCCACCGCGGCGCCGAACGAGTTGCCCCAGAGTCCCACCCAGAGCTGCGTGTGCTGGTCTCGCAGCCAGCTCGCCCAGCGGGACGCGTCCGAGATGGCAAGCTCGCCGGTCGAGTCCCATGCGCCGCCCGATTTGCCGTGCGCCCGCGCATCCACGAGCAGGAAGTTGTACCCGCGCCGGAGTCCTTCGTCGACCACGGGCCAGGCGCAGAGCGCCTCTCGCTGCTCGGGCCAACGCACCGGCGCCGGAGCGCGGGCGAAAATGGCCTTGCGCGCCAGCAGCATGCCGCCGCAGCTGTTGAAGCCATGATGATGAACGATCGTGCGCGCGAACGGTTTGCCGTCCGCCCCCTCGCCTGGAATCCAGGTGGCATGCAGGAGCGCGCCGTCGCTGGCGGTAAGTGTTACGCTCTGCGCAACAGGCTGGAATCGTTCGGGAAGTAGCGCAGCAACGCGCTGAGGGTGCGTGAAGTACCAGGCGACGCCGCCTAAGGCCAGGGCAGTTCCGGCGGCTTGCAGCATCAAAGTGCGCTGCAACAGCCGACGTGTCACCGGTGAGACTTGCATATCAGTTCAACCAAATTAACCATCAATGTCGTTATGAGTTGCGCGACGGATTGTACAACGGGGATACGTGGAGGGGAAATCGGAAATAAAGAAACAGGCTCCACCTCAACCATGCTGAGGAGGAGCCTGTCTCGGCGCGCGCTTTGCGCAGGCGCCCTTAGTTGTCCTGCGCGCCCTCGTTCACCCAGCGCGCGATCAGGTCGATGGTCTCCTGCGGCAGGCGCGGTTGGCGCCGCGGCATCTTGCCCTCTTCGATCAACTGCACGAGCATACTGTTCGCCGCATCGCCCGGCGCGATCACCTGTCCGTCCTCGCCGCCCTGCATCAGCTCAGCATGCGATGTCAGATTCAAGCCACCCTTCTCGCCGTCCGGGCCGCCGTGGCACTTGATGCACGTCTGCTCGAACACCGGCATCACGTCAGCGCTGAAGCTGACGGGCGCGGCCGGCGCCGAGGCCGCTTCGGTCGGGGCAGCAGTCGGTTCAGGAGCGGTCGTGGCGGTCGGCGCTTCCGTCGGCGCCTCGGTCGGGGCTTCCGTCGGAGCGGTTGTGGCGGCCGGCGCCTCGGTCGGAGCTTCGGTGGGCGCAGTGGTTGGCGCTTCCGTGGGGGCTTCGGTCGGGGCGGTCGTAGCCGCGGGCGCCTCAGTCGCAGCCGGCGCTTGGGTTGCGGCGGGCGGTTGGGTCGCAGCAGGCGCTTGGGTTGCGGCGGGAACCGGCGCGCAAGCGGCCAGAACGGCCGCGAATATCATCAGGACACCGGCAACCAACAACTTCCGGGACGGGCGCTTACCATAGACAGGGGTCATTCTCTCTCTCCTCGATAGGATCAGTCGTCGACAGAGCATACGCACAGTATAGGGCATTTGGATCACGCGAATAGGAGAAATACTCCAACTGAGCGTGATTCGTTTGGCGCCCGCGGCGCAAACGGCTATACTCCCAAGTGTTGCTGCGTCATTCTGAGCCAGGAGGGCTGACTATGGCAGTCGAACGCATCGGAGTGGTGGGCTGCGGGCTGATGGGATCCGGCATCGCAGAGGTCTGCGCAAAAGCAGGCTATCGCGTTGTCGTGCGCGAGGTCACCGGCGAACTGCTGGACGCCGGGATGAAGCGGCTGACGGGCTCTCTGGATCGGGCCGTGGCAAAGGGCAAGCTTTCGGCCGAGGATCGCGATGCCGCGCAGGCGCGCATCGTCGGGACCACCGACATCGGCGCGTTTGCCGAATGCGACCTCGTCATCGAGGCCGCTGTCGAGAAGCTGGAACTGAAGCGGAAGATATTCGCGGAACTGGACCAGGTCACTCCGCCCCAGGCAATCCTCGCGTCCAACACTTCGTCGCTGGCCATCACTGACATGGCCGCGGCCACGAAGCGCCCCGACAGGGTGCTCGGCCTCCACTTTATGCAGCCGGTTCCGGTCATGCCGCTCTTGGAGATGGTGCGCACGGTGCTGACGAGCGAGGAGACTTTCCAGACCGCGCGCGCCTTCGGCGAAAGCCTCGGCAAGACCATCGTGGTCAGCAAGGACAACCCCGGCTTCATCGTCAACTTGCTGCTGATCCCGTATCTGCTCCAGGCCATCGCCGAACTCGAGAAGGGTGTGGCGACGAAAGAGGACTTCGACACGGCCATACGGCTCGGCCTCAATCACCCGATGGGGCCGTTCACCCTGCTCGACTTTGTGGGCCTCGACACGACGCTCTTCATCGCGGATGCGGTCTTCGACGAGACGAAGGACCCGCGCTTTGCCGCGCCGCCGCTGCTCCGCCGCATGGTCAGCGCGGGCTGGCTGGGCCGCAAGAGCGGTCGCGGTTTCTACGACTACGGCAAATGAACAGCCACAGAGATCGCAGAGGGGGCCTCTGAGCTCTCTGTGGCAAAAGCGCGTCAGGGGGGAAGGGGTAGATGATTCAAAAGGCGATGTTCGGCGGGACAGGACACGAGAGCACGCGCGCGATCTTCGGCGCGGCCGCGCTGTGGGATTGTTCGCAGGCAGTGGCTGATCGGGCGCTGGACGTTCTGTTCGAGTACGGCGTTAACCATATCGATACGGCCGCGTCCTACGGCAAGTCGGAGGATCTGCTCGGCCCCTGGATGAAGCGTTATCGGAACCAGTTCTTTCTCGCCACCAAGACCGGCGAGCGGACCAAGGCGAAGGCGTGGGATGAGTTCCGTAAGTCCCTTGACCGGCTGCAAACCGACCACGTCGACCTGCTCCAACTGCACTTCCTGGTCGACGAGGGCGAGTGGCAGGTTGCGATGGGACCGGACGGCGCGCTTGAAGCTGCGCTCGAGGCGCAGGCCCAGGGGCTCACGCGCTTTGTCGGTGTGACGGGGCACGAGCTTGCGGTGACGCGTATGCATCTGCGCAGCCTGGAGCGGCACGACTTCGATTCGGTGCTCCTGCCCTACAACTACCCGCTCAAGCAGAATGAGCAGTACCAACGCGAGTTTCAGCAGCTGCTCGGCGTCTGCCGCGCGCGCAGCGTCGCGGTGCAAATCATCAAGTCCGTCGCTGCAGGGCCGTGGGGCGAGAAGCCGAAGACCCGCACGACCTGGTACGAGACGCTGGAAGATCAGGCGGACCTGGACCGGGCGGTCTGGTTTGCGCTGGGGCAGGAGGGCGTGTTCCTCAACACCGCAGGCGACCTGAATCTCCTGCCCCGCGTGCTGGACGCTGCCGGCAGGTACGAGGCTGCGCCCACCGACGACGCGATGCGGCGGATGGTCGCGGAGCGACAGGTCACGCCTTTGTTCGTCTGAGCGCCGCGCGACCTATACTGATTGAAGATTGAAAATCGCAGATTGGGCTAGATTCCCGCGCATCAGCGACTCGCCTGATCTGCCATCTTCAATCTTCAAT
>JALOOB010000534.1 GCA_025454635.1 Anaerolineae bacterium | reverse complement strand
GTCGACCGCAAGATATCGCGCGGACAGGTCTTTCTCGTCGTTGATGGCGGCTTGAACCACCATTTGTCGGCATCGGGCAACTTCGGCCAGGTCATCCGCAAGAATTATCCGGTAACCATCGGGAACCGGATGACTCCTGGTCAGCGCGAGACCGCTTCCGTGGTCGGCCCCTTGTGCACGCCGCTCGACCTGCTTGCCGACCGCATGGAACTGGCGGTTGCGCATCCGGGGGATCTGGTGGTGATTTTCCAGTCTGGCGCCTATGGGGCCACCGCCAGCCCGCACGGCTTTCTCGGGCACCCGCCCCCCCTCGAAGTACTCGTCTAATCCACGAGCGTGCTACTTCCCGAAAGGGGTTATGCCATCGTCTCGGCCTCGATCATGAGGTGCAGCACTTGCCTGGAGGTAATGTGTTGCAATGGGAACCAACCCCAGGCAGACGCGATGACCACTCCTCTTGCGGTCGACCGCAGCCGATCGAACCTTGAGGCAGTGGCGCATTGTGGTATGCCCGACGGACGTAGCTTTCAGTAACCATCCCGGCCTGGTCAGGAAGGATGTCAGCAGGGTTGATGATAGACTTCCGCAATAAGGGCGATCTGGACGAGCTCGGGTCGACCCGTTCTCTGCCCCCGAGATCCGATGCCGTATTCCCGACTCGTTGCCATACTCCTTCTGACCCTCGCCTCGGCTAGCGGCCACGCGGACATCTATGGCTATGTGGATGAGCAGGGCGTATCGCATTTTTCTGCCGAGAAGCCGGATGCGCGTTACCAGTTGCTGGTGCGGGGCAACCGCTTCGGATCGCTCGAACTGGAACCCTCGGGGCGCGGAAAGCAGGCGCTGGCGAAACGGTTGATGGAGCATCCCAACCTGAAGATGTACGAGCCGATGCTGAAGACCGCGAGCGTCGACTTTGCCGTCGAACTGGCCTTGCTCAAGGCGATCATGGCCGCGGAATCCGGGTTCAATCCCGACGCCGTCTCGCCCAGAGGCGCAATCGGCTTGATGCAGATCATGCCGTCGACCGCCGAGCGCTACGGCTTGCTGGGCGACCGGAAGAAATCCATCGAACAAAAGCTGCAGGACCCGAAAACCAACATACGTCTCGGCACGCGTTACCTCGCGGACCTCTTCAAGCTGTTTCCCGGGCAACAGGATCTCGTCATCGCCTCGTACAACGCCGGTGAAGGGGCGGTTCAGCAGTACCGGAACACGATTCCGCCATATCCGGAAACGCGCAGCTACGTCGAACTGGTAACCCAGCTGCAGCAGGTCTATCGGATCGGGTCCGGCACCAGGAAATCCGGGGCTCCGGTGCGCAGCAGCTCGGCTAATGGAACAAAGCGCATCTACTTGACCATTCGGGCGCCAGGTGCCGACCCTCCAGTTCCCCGGTCGCCGCCCGCCCTTCGCTGAGCGATCGTCGAACTAGGGCTATCCGGACCGGGCCTGTTGGCCGAAGCTCAGTCCCGGGCGCAGCATGCTCCCGAAAAATTGCCGCCCTGCCGCCGCATCTCGCGCTTCCAACGCGGCGCGATGCCTATGATCCCGGGCGCTTGCGGCCAGGCCCACTCCGATCAGGGCGAGCGGCCACCACTTGCGCAACAGGGCGACGATATCCAGTTGAAGCAGGTCCAGATTGACGGCAAGGGCCACCACGCCGATGACGGTCAGGGCGATGGCGGCGAAGTTTCCTTTCATAAGCGCTCCTCGTGTGTTTCAGGCCCGGCGCACGCCGACCACCCCTTCGACTTCGTGAATCAGCGCCAGCGTGCGCTGCAGTTGCTGCAGGTTGGTGATCTCCACGGTGAATCCCATGTGCGCCTTGCCCTGCTTCGACTGGGTGTTTACGCCGACGACGTTGAGCTTTTCCCGGGTGAAGATCTCGGAGATGTCGCGCAGCAGTCCCTGGCGGTCGTGGGCGTCGACGACAATGTCGGCGGCGAAAACGCCTGTCGTCTGGCCGCCCCAGGTAGTTTCGATGACACGTTCCGGATGCTGCGTTAGCAGGTTGGCGAAGTTGGAGCAATCCATGCGGTGGATGGAAACCCCCTTGCCGCGCGTGATGAAACCCTGGATCTCGTCCGGCGGCGCCGGCTTGCAGCAACGGGCAAGCTGCGTCAGCAACTTGTCGACGCCAACGATCAGGATGCCCTGATTGCCCTTGGCCTGCCGGCTCGGCTTGGCCAGCACCTCGTCCGGCAGCAGCGTCTCGGCCAGTGGATCGCCGCCGCGCGCGGCGAGCTGAAACTGCCGCATGTTCAGTTCGCCGCGTGCCGCAGCAATGTGCAGGTCATCGGACCGCGAGAAGCCGAGCTTGTGTGCGAGTTCATCGATATTCGCGCCGGTCAACCCGAGGCGCTGCAATTCCTTGCCGACAATCGCCCGGCCCTCGACCAGCGTTTCCTCGAGCGCCAGGTTGGAGAACCATGCCCTTACCTTGACCCGCGCGCTCCTGGTGTGGATATAGCCGAGCGCGGGATTCAGCCAGTCGCGCGATGGTCCGCCGTGCTTGGCGGTGATGATTTCGACGCGCTGCCCGGTTTGCAGCGGCGTGTTGAGCGGCACCAGTTGCCCGTCGACCCTGGCGCCGCGGCAGCGGTGACCGAGATCGGTATGCACGCGATAGGCGAAGTCGACCGGCGTCGCCCCCTTGCCGAGATCGACCACCTTCCCCTGCGGGGTGATCACGTAGAGCGTTTCGTCGAGCGCCGCCTTCTTGTAGTGACTGATCCAGTCGGAACTGTCGGCAACTTCATCCTTCCAGGTCAGCAACTGGCGCAGCCAGGCAATCTTCTCGTCGTATTCGTCTTCGGTCGTCCGTTTGTGCCCTTCCTTGTAGCGCCAGTGCGCGGCGACGCCGAGTTCGGCATGCTTGTGCATTTCCGCCGTGCGAATCTGGATCTCCAGGCTGCGTCCGTCC
>JALOOB010000258.1 GCA_025454635.1 Anaerolineae bacterium | reverse complement strand
CAGATTTCGCACAGCCGGATGATATGCGGGTCTTGCAGATAGTCCGTCTCGAAGATGACCTTGAGCAGCGCGCCTTGCGTGATGCACACGTGGTTGATCTGCCGGATTTCCTCGGAGACGTACTCCCATTCGCCGCCCAGCGCCTTGCCGATGTTGATCACCATGTCGACTTCGGTCGCGCCGTCCGCGATCACATGAAGCGTCTCTGCGAACTTGATGCGCGGTGTGCTGTTGCCGTGCGGAAAGCCGATCACCGCACAGACGCCCACGTCCGACCCCTGCACCAGCTCGCGCGCCAGCGGCACGGCATAGGGCTTGACGCACACGGTCGCAACATCGTAGCGCACCGCCAGTTCGCAGCCCTCGCGGATCACCTCGTCGGTCATCGTCGGGTGCAGCAACGAGTGGTCGATCATCTTCGCAAGCTCGCGCAGCGTTGCCTGTTCTCCGTTCACCATCTCTCTCCTTTGGAGCGCTATTGCTCCGCGACCAGTTCCGCCCATGCCTCGGATAGCGTCTCCGCCTCGGGCTGGTATACCTGCGCCTCAGCCGAAAGGAAGCAGATGGCCGGCGTGGCGCGAATCCCGGTAGTTTGTTCGACGGCCCGGCAGTATACCGCCATCTGGCGCAGCGTCTCCCCTGCCGCAGCCTCCTCAACCGTCTGCCCGCGCGGGACGCGCTCCGTCTTCCAGTCCAGCAGATGCCACGCGCCCCCGGCGTCCTGATAGAGCAGATCGAGGACGCCATGCAGCATGCGCTCGCCTGCGCGGATGCTCAGCGGCGCCTCCGCGTGGCGCTCCCGCGCGGCGCATATCTCGCCGTACAGCGGCGTGGCGCGCAGGCCGCGCAGCATAAATAGCACTTCGTCGGCTGCGAAGCTGACGTCGCGCGGCGCGGAAAGTCCGCCGCGGAGGGCCCAGCGGACAAGGCTGTCGCGCAGCTTCTCGTCGGGCAGGCTGAGGCACTGCCAGTCGGCCAGCGCGCGGTGCGCGAGGTTGCCGACGAGGTAGCGCCAGGGTCGCCGGCCCGCTGCGGCGCCCGCTTCAAGCCGGACTACCGGCCGAAGTCGCCCTATCTCCTCTTCGTCGTCGTCACCGACGACAGGCACGTGAGTCACCGCGATCGGCCAGGTCGCGGTGCGCGCGGGCAGCGGCCGGGCCAGCGGCGGCAGCGTGCGGAGGCTCGGGCCCGGCTCGGATGCGCGGGCGCGCGCAGGAGCCGTGGCGATATCCTCTTCCGGCAGGCGACCCGGCCAGAAGATGCGAATGCGGTAGCCGTCCCCGCACGAAATCTCCTCGCCCGCATCCAGCCTCTCGTCGTTGCGCGCGATCCGGTCGTCCACCTCCCACGCGCGGGCGAGGGTCTGGAGCCAGCTGTCTTCTTCCTTGGGGCTTCCCGACAGGATCAGGAGGTCCGCGGCGCGTGTGCAGGCGACGTACAGCAGGCGCTTGCTCTCCGCCTGCTCCATCCGCCCGTCCAGCCAAGCGGCCCAGCGGAAACTGGTGGGCGTGAGCCAGCCCCCTTCCGCGTCACGCACCTGGCACGCCAGCCCGTAAAGCGGGTCATGCAGGATGCGCGGCGCATGACCGTGGCGCGGCGGCCGGCCGAGGTCGGCCAGCGCGACGACGGGGAATTCCAGCCCTTTGGCCGCGTGAATCGACATGAGCTGCACCGCGCCCGTGTCCGGTTGATCCGGCAGCGCCTCACCCTCGCGCGCCTCGCGCAGCCGCAGGTCGCTGACCGATTGGAGGAAGCCGGAGAGGTCCGCTCCCCCGCGGTCCCGCGCCAGTTGCAGGAACTTGGCGACGTTAGCCCGCCCGCGGCCGCCGCCTGTTTCGGCGGCCTGGTCCGCAAGGGCGAGCGTCGCTTCGTAACCCGTCCGGTCGAGCGCCAGCCGAAGCAGGGTCCAGACGTCAACCCGTCCGGCGGCCGCCTGCAGCGCGGCGAAGGTCTCGGCTGCGAAGGTGATCTCGGCGGTTTGCGCGCACGTCACCGGAACGGCAAGCGCGCGGCGCAGGGCGGCCGCGAACGCGATCGGCGTGTCGCTTCGGCGGCCGTCCGCGTCGAACCAGCGCAGGCGGTAGAGGGTGTCATCGCTGAGGCTGAACATCGGAGAGCGGAGAACCACGGCCATATTCAGATCGTTGGCCGGGTTGCGCAGGCAGGCGAGCAGCGCGGTCAGGTCGCGCACTTCGGGGCGGTCGAAATAGCCGCGTCCGCTGACCGTGATGTAGGGCAGCCCCTCCGCCTTAAAGACTTCCTCGTACAGCGGCAGCGAAGTCGTCGCGCGGAACAGGATCGCCATGTCGTCAAAGCGGACGGCGCGCAACTGCCGCGTGTCCTTGTCCCAGATGAGCAGGCCCTTGCCGACAAGCTCATGGAGCCGCCGCGCCAGCAGCGCGGCCTCCAGCCGGCGGTTTTCGTCGGCCGGCCCCGGCGGGAGCGCGATAATCTCGACGTCGGCGGGTGCAGCCTCGCATGGTTCCAGCGCGGCCCGCTCTGCCTCAAGCGGGGCCGGTCGCGCCTCGAAATCGTCGTACGCCGATCCCACCGGCGCAAGGACCGCCTGGAACGCGCGGTTGAGCGCGGCGAGCAGCCCCGCGTGCGTGCGGAAGGAGCGGCTGAGGGGCAAGGCCGGGTGGCCGGTAATCGACAGGATCTCGCGCGCGGCCGAGTTGAACACCTTCACCTGCGCCTGCCGGAAGCGGTAGATGCTCTGCTTGGCGTCGCCCACGGCAAAGAACTTGCCGCCTGCGGCCAGATCGGCCAGCCCGCGCAGGATCTCCCCCTGCAGCTCGTTCACGTCCTGGAACTCGTCCACCATCAGGTGGTTGATGCCGCCGATGAGCGCTTCTGTCCGCGCGTCGCGCGGCCGCGCGCGAAGGAGCCGCGCAGTGAACCGCTCGAGGTCGTCAAAGTCAAGGCCGCGCTGTTCCTCTTTCAGCGCGTCGTAGGCGCGCGTCACCTCGCCCCACAGCGCGCGCCAGCATTGCAGCGCCTCCGCCGCGACTTCATCCGCCGCGCCGACCGGCTCGTGGTAGCCCTTCTTCGTCAGGCACTCGCTCAACTCGCGCGCCGACTTCAGCCATGCCTTCGTCTGCTTGACGCCCTCCGCGCCGCCCCAGGCTGCGTTCGTTCCACCCGTGAGCTTGATGGTCTCGAACGCCGCGGCCGCGCCGCAAATGTCGCCGCGTGCCGCGAGCGCGCAGCCGTCCTTTGCCGCCAGCACGGAGCCGGCAAGTTTGTCATCCCTATGCGTGACAGGCAGTCCGGCAAGCGCGTCTAGCGCCTCCTGCGCGTACTCGTTCCTCGCGAGATGCTCGGACCAGATGGCCGTCTGCATCTCGCCGACTTTTTCGCGCCACATGGCGAGCAGCGCGTCCGGTTCGTCGAGTCGCTCGAAGAGCCGCTCCGCCGTGCCCCGCTGGCCCAGCAGCCGGAGCATCTGCTCGTTCAGGTCGTTGAGTTCGAACGCGGCCAGCAATTCTAGCGGATCGCGCCGCCCCTGCGCAGGCCGGTGCGCGCCGGAACCGAGCGCGGCGAGTGTCTGCCGGACCGCCTCTTCGCGCAGCAGCGCGGTGTCGATTTCTTCGAGCACGGTGAAGCGCGGGTCGATGCCCGCGGCAATGGGGTTTTCGCGCAGGATCCGGGCGCAAAGGCCGTGGATGGTGCTTACCGCCAGGCGGTCGAGCTCGCGGCGCCGCGCATGCCACGGCGAGCCGGGGCCTTCCCCAGCCGCGCGCGCCTCGACCTCTCGCCGGATGCGCGTGCGCATCTCGCGCGTCGCCTTCTCGGTGAATGTGACCGCCACAATGCTTTCCAGCGGCCAGTCGGGGTGACAATCGAGGAGATGGATGAAACGTTGGACGAGGACTGCGGTCTTGCCGGTGCCCGCGCCCGCTTCGACAAGGAGCGCGCGGCCTTCGGCGGTTGCCGCGATGCGCTGCTGGTCGGTGAGCTTCACGCTTCACCTCCCTGCGTCGCATCCGCCCCATCGGGATTCGCTCCGACCGCTGGCCCATGCCGCCGCGCCTTTCGCACGCCGTGCCGGGTCACGCGGCACAGGCCGAGGAAGTCGCAGCGCTCGCCGCACGCGACGCCCGCGCTGCCCCGGCTCGGCAGGGCGGCAAACCACCCCTCCCGCGCGGCGAGCGCGAAACCCATCGCGCGGGCGAGCGCCCGCGCAATCAGCGCGCGCCCTTCCTCAGTTTGGGGCTGGACCGCGCCGCTCTGCTTGCGGCTGCCTGTGTGGCGATAACCGGCCGAAGTGACCACACCCGCGCCCGGCATGAGCTCGCTCACGGCGCACGCATACAGAACGCTTTGCAGGGCGCGGCCGTCGTCGATGTCCCGCGCGCTGATGGGGGTGCTCCCGGTCTTGTAGTCGATGATGCGCAGCCGGCCCCCCGCGTCCCGGTCGATGCGATCGATCACGCCGTGCAGCCGGATGCTCGCGCCATCCAGGCCGGTAACCTCCACCGAGCCGAACTCCGCGCCGGGGAGGCCGAATCTGAGCTCCTGGCGGAACGGCTCGAAGCCGTCCGCCTGCGCGTCGCGGCACTCCCACGCGAGGTAGGCGCGCAATTCGCTCCGCAGTTCTGCCTGCTCGCGCTCCCACAGCGGCCCCGGGCGGAACCCGTAGCGCTCCGCCGCGCGCGGCAGGATTTCGTCGCAGACCTGATCGAGCAGCGCGGCAACCGGTTCGACCGCGTCTTCCTGCGGCGCGACGCCTGCCTGCGCCAGCCGCGCAAAGAGCACTTCGAGGATGCGGTGGACGAGGCTCCCGCGCTGAAGCGCGTTCATGCCCTCCCCGGGATCGGCAATCGCCTCCAACTCGAGCGCATACTGCGACCAAAAGGCATACGGGCACGCGCCGAAGCGGTTAAGCCGCGAGACGCTCCACGAGCGATGCGGCCCATAGCGCCGCGCCATGTCCTGCAGCAGCGCCGGATCTGCCAGCGCGCCTTCGTGAGCAGCCGGCGCAAGCCAGCTATCGCGCGCCTCCGCCACCGCGCGCGCGGCGTTTACCGCCCGCCACGGCGCGGCCAGCTCCTCCGGCGCCCCGAGCGCACCGTTTCCTGCCAGCGCCTCCAGCAGTTCTCCGGCGCATGCCGCGTCGTCGACCGAGGGCCGAGCCGCCAGCCGCGGCTCCTGCGCGACCAGCCCGTCCACCAGGCCAGTTACTGCCTCCCAATAGGCCGAGGGCAGCCAGGCCGCGCCGTTCGGGTCGAGGCGCGAACGCAGCAGCGTGAGCGAGCGCCGGCAGTTGCAGAGCACCTGCCACCAAAGGCTCGCATCCTCGCCGCTGTTCGGCCGCGAAAGAGGCAGCGGATGCCGGGCGCGCTCTGCGAGGGTGTA
>JALOOB010000257.1 GCA_025454635.1 Anaerolineae bacterium | reverse complement strand
TGTTCCACCGCGCCGGCATCGACTCGGTTACCAGCCCGACCTCCACCGAAACCCACCGCATCTTCCCGCCCCTCCGCGCCTGGTATGCGGTGCGCGAGGCGGGCGGCGTCGTCCTCACTGCGGTCGACGGGTGGTCCATCATCCCGAAGCAATGGGTCGCCAAATTGCAGACCTGGGCCTACGGGTCGTTGTAGACTCCCCACCGAACATGCGCACACTGTTAAGTAACTCATGAGCTCCTGGAAGCAAATCGCGGCCGGCAAGGCCGTTCTGAGTCGAGAAACCGGCACAATCGTCAAGGATCACGGCGGCAAGCTCACCGTCGCGCTCGCCTACCCCAACACCTACGCGGTTGGGATGTCCAGCCTCGCCTTGCAGATCCTGTACCGCCTCTTCAACGCGCGACCCGACGTCGTATGCGAGCGCGTCTTCTGGGATGCCGCCGCCATTGCCGAAGGCCGTCCGCTGCTCTCGCTCGAAACCGGGCGTCCCGTCCGCGAATTCGACGTCTGGGCGTTCACCGTCTCGTTCGAGATGGACTACTTCAACGTCGCGGCCCTGCTCCGGCAGGCCGGCGTCGAGCCGCCCGGACTCGCTCCCGAGGACACTGGCGCCCGGCCCTTCCTGCTCGCGGGCGGACCCGCGTTGAGCATGAATCCCGAGCCCGTCGCGCCCTTCTTCGACGCCATCCTCATCGGCGAAGCCGAAGAAGCCCTGCCACGGCTGATCGACCTGCTGCGCGACGGGGTCGACGAGGACCGCGAACGCCGCGACTCCGACGGCGACGAGCCGGATGACGCCACGCGTCGCCCCCTGCTCGCCGCGCTCGACCGCGAGCCGGGCGTGTACGTTCCCGCGCTCGCAACGCCCGCGCCCGGCGGCCGCCAGATCGACCGCCTGTGGGTGCGCGACATGGCCGCGCTTGAGCCCACTTCCTTGCTCTACTCGCCGGACACCGAGTTCCCGAACCGGCACCTCATCGAGATCGCGCGCGGGTGCGGCCGCGGGTGTCGCTTCTGCCTCGCCGGTTATGTCTATCGTCCCCCGCGCGAGCAATCGCTCGAACGCATTCTCGCCTGGGCGCGTAGTGGGCTGGCAAAGCGACTGCCGGTCCACGCGCACGGCGGGATCACGGGCGAACAGGCCCCTTCCCTCGGCCTCGTGTCCGCCGCCGTCTCAGACCATTCGCGCATCGACGAGTTGGCCGCAGCGCTTCGAGAGATGGGCGCGCGCTTCGGCGTCAGCTCCATGCGCACCGACCCGATCAGCGAGCCGCTCGTCGCCGCGCTCGCCGCCAGCGGCAACCAGACGTTGACCATCGCGCCCGAGGCCGGCAGCGACCGCCTGCGCGCGGTCATCAACAAGTCGCAATGCGAGGACGACCTGCTCGCGGCGGTTGAGTTGGCCCAGCGGTACGGCTTCCCGCAGTTGAAGATGTACTACATGGTCGGCCACCCGACCGAGACGGACGACGACATCGACGCGATCGCCGACCTGACGCTTAAAGCCCGCGCCATCTTCAGGCGCAACATCGCGATCAACGCCACGCCCTTCACGCCAAAGGCCCACACGCCCTTCCAGTGGACCGCGATGACGCCCGCAAAGGTCATGTCCGACCGGCAGCGGCGTCTGAAAAAGAGCCTCGCCAGTCATCGCGTCACCGTGGACGCGGACTCGCCAGAGTGGGCCGAGGTGCAAGGCGTCCTCTCGCGCGGGGATCGCCGGCTCGCGCCCGTCATCTGGGAAACCGAGCGCGTGACGTTGCGCGGATTCGGCGACGCGCTCGCGCGACATGGCCTCGACGCAGCCGAGTTCCTTGCCGGGCGGACGCCGGGATCATTTATGCCCTGGGATATCGTGGAGAGCGGCGTGCGACCGAATTTCTACCGTTACGAATTGCGGCTGTCAGAGAAGGAAAAGCTCGGCCACCGGTGCCCGCCGGACTGCGCGGATTGTCTGACCTGCGGCGTGTGCCGGGGCACGGTGGAGGCGGCGCTGGCGGAGGCCGCCGCGGGCGGAGGTGCGGGATGATAAGGCGCCAGGCGGGCAATGTCGTATACTACACCTTCGAGTCGTTGGATCGTTACGGCGAGGTCATCCACGGCGTGACCGCGCGGCACGGCGGGGTGAGCGAAGGACCCTGGGCCAGCCTCAACCTGACCAAAGGCTCGGGCGACGACCCGGAGGCGGTCGAAGAAAACCTTCGCCGCGCCGCCGACGCCTTCGGGACGCATCGCGCCAACCTGGTCAGTCCGAACCAGCGCCACACCACCCGCGCCGCGGTGGTCGGCGCGGCGGACCGCGGCCGCGTGATCCCGGAGACCGACACGCTGCTCACTCAGGACGCGGACGTGCCCGTCCTGCTCCGTTATGCGGATTGTACGCCGATTCTGCTGTATGATCCCGGGCATCATGCGTGCGCGGTGGTTCACAGCGGCTGGCGCGGCACAGTCGCCGGTGCAGTGCCCGTGGCGCTCAGCGCGCTGGCGGACGCGTTCGGCGCCCGCCCGGCAGACGTCGTCGCAGGCATCGGCCCCAGCATCGGCCCGTGCTGTTACGAGGTGGGCGACGAAGTCGTCGCAGCCGCGCGCGCGGCCTTCGACGACGCCGAAGCGTTGTTGCCGTCCAACGGCAGTGGTCGCCGCCACTTCGATCTCTGGCAGGCCAACCGCCGCTGGCTGAACGAAGCCGGCGTCCGGCAGATCGAAGTGGCCGAGATATGCACCGCCTGTCACCAGGACGAGTTCTTCTCGTACCGCGGCGGCAAAGGCCGCACCGGTCACTTCGGCGCCCTGATGATGCTGCAGGAACGATGACCGTTCGCTCAGCTGCGAGCCCCATTCATCGGGCGTCGCTTTTATAGCCCGGGAATTTATGTCCGGGCGGAACCTGCGCACCTGCGGACTTAGATGGACGAACAAACATTACGGCAGAACATTGACCGGGTGCTGGAGCGCATCGCCGCGGCCGAAAGCCACGCGGGTCGCTCCGGCCAGGTCGCGCTGATCGCGGTCAGTAAGACTCAGCCCGCCGAAACGGTCGCCGCAGCGGCGCGCCTCGGACTCGCGCGCTTCGGGGAGAACCGCGTCGAAGAGGCCGGTCCGAAGGCGGAAGCTCTGGCTGCGCTGGCGCTTGAGGGGCGCATGCCGCTGGAGTGGCACATGGTGGGCCACCTCCAAAGCCGCAAGGCGGAAGACGTCTTTCCATGGGCCTCGCTCGTCCACTCGGTCGATTCGATCAAGCTGGCCGGTCGCCTGAGCCGCGCGACGCGCGCTGGTGTCACCCTGCCCATCCTGCTGCAAGTCAACGTGTCGGGCGAGACCAGCAAAGAAGGCTTCGCGCCCGAGGAAGTGCCGGAAGCGGTCCGCATCATCGCGGCGCTCCCCGGCCTCCGCATCGACGGACTAATGACCATGGCGCCTATCGCGGCTGATCCCGAGGACGTGCGCCCCGTCTTCCGCGCGCTGCGCGGCCTGCGGGACGATCTCGCGCGACAGTATCCGCTTCTATCCTGGCGTCACTTGTCCATGGGCATGACCGACGATTTCGAAATCGCTATTGAGGAGGGCGCCACCCTCGTCCGCATCGGCCGCGCCATCTTCGGAGAAAGATAACGCATGCTTCGCAATACAACCATTTCGTTCATCGGTTCGGGCGCCATGGCCGAGGCCATGATCCGCGGCATCCTGAACCAGCAGTTGATTCACCCCGAGGCCATCACCGCCAGCGGGCCGCGGCCCGAGCGGGCGCAGGAGTTGCGCGGTCGCTACGGCATCCGCGCAGTCACCGATAACTGCCAGGCCGCCCGCTCAGGCAAAATCGTCGTGCTGAGCGTCAAGCCGCAGACCGTCAAGAAGGTCCTGCCCGAAATTCGCGAGGCCATAGCGGCCGACGACCTGCTCATCAGTATCGCGGCCGGCACTTCCATCCGCGTGCTCCGCAAGGGCGCGGGAATCCCGAAAGTCGTCCGCGCCATGCCCAACACTCCGGGCCAGGTGGGCCATGGCATGACCGTCTGGACAGCCACCCCTGAAGTGGATGAGGTCGGCTTGCGGCAGGCGCAGGCCGTGCTCGGCGCTCTCGGCAAAGAGCTTTATGTCAATGATGAATCCGACCTCGACCGCGCCACTGCCCTCAGCGGCACCGGCCCGGCCTACATCTTCCTGTTCATGGAGGCGCTTATCGACGCGGGCGTGCACCTGGGGTTCTCGCGCCGCGTGGCGCAGGAGCTCGTCTATCAGACGATTGAGGGCTCGCTCGCAATCGCCCGCAGCACCGGCGCGCATCCCGTCGAGTTGCGCAACCGGGTCACCTCGCCCGGCGGCACGACTGCGGAGGCACTGTACCAGTTTGAGAAAGGCGGCTTGCGGACCGTGGTGTCCAAAGGCGTGTGGGCTGCTTATCAACGTTCCGTTGCGCTTGGGGAGTTAGCAGACGAATGACGCTTGCGCTTGTTTCGCTCATCAACACCGTTATCGAGATCTTCAGCATCCTGATCCTGGTCGAGGTCATCGCAAGTTGGGTCATGATCGCCAACGTGCGCCTGCCCGACATCGTCGTGCGCGCGCTGCAGGTCATCTCCCAGATCACGAGCGTCGTGCTCAACCCGATCCGCCGCGTCGTGCCCAGCATCGGCGGCCTGGACCTCTCGCCGATCATCGCCCTGATCCTGCTCGACGTGCTGCGCCGCCTGCTGATCTCTCTCGTCGCGCGCATGTAGCGAGGTCAGGCGCTCTTAAGGTGTCATTGCCAGGGGTAAATAGGCCCGCATCGCCGCCAGTTCCACAGCTCGGCCCGCGTCCAGCCGCCCCCATCCGGTCAGAGGATCGACGCCGGGTGCCTCCGCATCGTGGGCCGTGCGCCGAAGGTGCTGCTCGATCTGGGCGGGCGTATACTCCGGGCGGACGGCCCGCAGGAGCGCGGCCGCGCCCGCAACGTGCGGCGCAGCGAACGAGGTTCCGGCGCCGCTTCTGAACAGCCCGTACGCCCGCTCGTCCGAATGCAGCGTCGTGAAGATGTCGACTCCGGGCGCGACGAGGTCCAAACCCTCGCCCGCGTTCGAAAAGCTCGCCCGCGCATCATTCGAGTCGCTCGCCCCCACCGCAATCACCCCATCGCATCTCGCCGGATAGCTCACCGACGACAGGCGGTAATCGTTGCCGCTCGCTGCGACGACCGTGACGTCACGCGCGATCGCGTAGCTCGTCGCGTCGCACAACATGATCACCTCGGGGCTCTGCGCCGTGCCCGGCTGGGTCAGGCTCAGGTTGATGACTGCCGCGCCGTTGTCCGCCGCGTACGCGATCCCTTCCGCGATGTCGAACGCCCACCCCAGCCCCGCCGCATCCATCACCCGCACCG
>JALOOB010000256.1 GCA_025454635.1 Anaerolineae bacterium | reverse complement strand
GCACGTCGTGCAGGCCCACAGCACTTCCGGCGTGATCACGTCGCCGACCATGCGCCGGCTGCTGCCGCCGTTGCCGTTGTCGCTCACCTTCGGCGCTTCGGCGGCCTGGCTGCCGTCGCCGCTTGTCATAACCTTCTTCTGCGCCGGCAGCTTGCGCAGCTGCGCCTGCTGTTCGGTCATGTAGTCGCGCAGGTTGATAATGACGTACTTCGGGTTGAGCGGCTCGATGGCGGCGAAGGCCGGGCAAACATCCTGGCAGCGCCCGCACTCGGTGCACGCGTCGAAGTTCGCCAGCCGCGGCCACGCGAAGTCGGTCAGCTTGGCCGCGCCGAGTTGCTCCGCCTGCTCCAGGTCCTTGATCGGCCAGAGCGCGCCCTTCTTTCGGAACGGCGCGACGAAGATGTTGGCCGGCGAAGAGAAGATGTGGAAGAGGTTCGTGTACGGCAGGGTCACGAAGAAGACCGCGACGGCCGCATAGTGAATGATCCAGAGCGCCCGGTGCGTTGTCAGGAGCGCCGCCTCGTTGCCCCCGCGGAAAAGGAAGCTGAGCGGGTACGCGACAACTTGCGCCGGCCCCCATGGCGGGTTTTGCACCGAGAGGCGCAGCGCGCCTACGAACAGGCCGGTCAGCACGATGAAGCCGAGCAGCGGCAGCGTAAAGTTGAAACGCCAGTCGATGTTGAGGCGCGGTGGCCGCACGACGTAGCGGCGGTAGAGCGCCATCGCCAGGCCGATCAGGAAGCCGAGCCCTGCCAGGTCCAGCACCACCTTGTAAAAGACGTAGAAGGGCCCCTTGAGCAGCTTGGCATCGAAGAACAACTCGAACACATCGCTGTCGATGGTCGCGAGCACTGTGCCGATGAACAGCAGCACGAAGCCCCAGAAGATGGCGAAGTGCAATGTGCCGGGGTAACGCTGGCGAAGGATTCTGGTCTGCGCAAACCCGTACTTGACCACGCGCGCCGCTCGTTCAAGTGGCCGGTCGAGCCCGAATTCGGGCTGCGCGCGGCGCCAGAGTTGGATGCGGCGGACAAGGCCCCAGATCATGAGGCCGACCGCAATGGCCATCGAAATGTAGAAGATGATCTGGAGCCAGCCGGGAATGTTCCACCAGCTAATGCGGCAAGGGATGCCGGGCGGGCACATTGATGCGTGGTCCATCTCCTGCTCCTTCGCTAGAGATTCGCAGGTGTTATCGGCAGCGGCACCCGGGACGGATTGCGGGCAGAGGGATGCCGCGTCGTGTCATCAACCTATTTGTACCACAGAGATACAATCGCTCCAAGTGAGAGATGACACAAAGCCGGGAGGGCGCCAGGGGGCAGGGTTTCCGCGGAGAAACCTCGTTTTGCCACAGAGTGCGCAGAGTTCCCGGAGGATCGAGCCAGGGCGTCTCGCTCGAACGAACCCTCTCTGCGACCTCTGTGGCAAAAAAGGAAGTAACTGCCTATATTTCCAGTTTGATCGGCGCGCTGCCCGGCGCGGGACGCCGCGCGTTGAGCACGCTGACGTTCGCCGCGATGCGCTGCGCGATGTCGCGGAACACCTGCGCCTGCTCGGTCTCCGGGCAGCAGGCCACCACCGGCTCGCCCTTGTCGCCGCTCTCGCGCACGACGGTCGACAGGTTGACGCGGCCGAGGAACGGGATGTTCAGCTTCCCCGCCGCGGCCTCGCCCCCACCGACGCCAAAGACGTCGCCGGCCATGTTCTCGATCAGGCCGAGCACTGGCACTTCGAGGCGGTTGAATGCCGTGATGCCGCGGGTCGCGTCGGCCAGCGCCACGTTCTGCGGCGTGGTCACGACCACTGCGCCGGTCAGCGGCACAAGCTGGGCGAGGCTCATCTGCGCGTCCCCGGTCCCCGGCGGCAGGTCGACGACGAGGTAATCAAGCTCGCGCTCTTCCGCGGTCTTGCCCTTCGGGTTGCCCCACGCCACGTCCGTGAGCAGTTGGGAAATGGCCTTGTGCAGCATCGGCCCGCGCCACACGAGCGCCTCGCCGTCCGGCACGAGAAAGCCGATGGACATGACCTGGATGCCGTGCGCGATCGGCGGCACCATCTTGTCCGACTCGATGTCGGCCAGGCTGTTGACGCCCATTACGATCGGCACATTCGGCCCGTAGATATCCGCGTCCAGAATGCCGACCTTCGCGCCCATCTGCGCCAGCGCGACGGCCAGGTTGGCCGAGACCGTCGTCTTGCCGACCCCGCCCTTGCCGCTCGCCACCGCAATGATGTTTTTGATCGGCACCGGCAGCTTCGCGTTGATACGGTGGTCCGCGCGCACCTGCGCGTCGAAGCTCACCGTGACGTTCTTAACTCCAGGGATCTGCGCCACCGCAGCTTTCGCCTCGGTTTCAATCTGCGATTTCAAGGGGCACGCCGGCGTGGTCAGCGTGACCGTGAAGCTCACGTCGCCGTCCCGCACCTCGACATTCTTCACCATGTTGAGCGTCACAAGGTCCTTGTGAAGCTCCGGCTCCTGCACATGCTTGAGCGCCCCGATCACCATGTCGGGCGTCACTTCCTTCTTGCCAAACAGCATTTTGTCTCCGTTATCTTTGAGGGGCGTTCAGCCCCAGGTCGCGCAAGGTCATCCCCGCCACCCGTCGCCCAATCTCCACCGCGTAATTCGTGCCGCGATCCCACGGATACACCTGGCTCATGCTGGCGAAGTAGAGGCCGGGCACGGGCGTGCGGAGCGGGGGGATGTTTGTCGAGTGGTTGACCGGCGGGATCGGCTGCGCATACGCCGTCTTCCATAGCCATGCATCCTTGACCCAGCTTCGGTCGAAGTCAGCGTTGAATCGCTTGAACGCGGGCAGGAACTTGTCGAGCAACTGCTCCTTGCTCAGCGAGAAGTGCTCGTGGTCGGTTTCCAGATAGTCGCCGCAGTAGATGATCGTGTCGCCCCCGTAATGCTCGCGGTCCATGAAGTTGGTGTGCTCGACGAGAGCAAGGAACGGGAAGCCCGCCTCTTTCGGCAGGTTGTGCCAGTAGTACGGCGAAAGCGAGCGGTCGAGCGTCACGACCAGCACGACCGCGCCCATCGACTTGAGATCGCGCAGGGCCGCCGAATAGCTGTCCGGCAGATCAGACGCAAGCTTCGCCATGAGCGCAGGCGAACTCGTCGAGATGACCGCGTCATAGGTCTCCGCGCCGCGGTCCGTCTCGACGGTCAGGCCGTCATCCCGTCTGCGGATGCCAGTGATAGCTGTGTCTAACCGGATATCGACGTTGCGGCCGCGCAGGTTGTCGGCCAGCGCGTCGAGGAAGCGCTGGAATCCACCCTCGAACGAACCGAGCCGCGTCGTTCGCGCCTTGACCCGCGCCCAGAACCAGGCCGCGTTGACAACCTCCAGGTTGCGCTCCCCGAACTTGCCGACGAGCATAGGCCGCCAGATGGCGTTGTAGACGCGCGGCCCAACCCACTTCCTGAGCCAGGAATCGGCCGTGTGTTTCTCCAGCGCCTTCCAGTTCGACGTCAGCTTCAGGTAGACCCCGACCCCGCCGAAGCGGACAAGGTCGATCAGGCCGAAGTTCCGCAGGGTGAACTTGACGGCTTCGACATAAGAGTCGAGCGCCTGGAACTTGTCCTTGTAATACACGACGGTCCACGGTCGCCGGAAGATGACCTTGTCGCTCCACCCCAGTTCGCCGATCAGGGCGAACATATCCTTGTCGCCCGCGAACCAATGGTGGTAAAACTTCTCCAGCGTCCAGTCCCAGTGCGGCGCCTTGAACCCTGCGGCCAGGCCACCCACCTGCGGGGCCGCCTCGTACACGGTGACCTGACAACCGGCCTTCTGGAGGTCGTGGGCCGCGGCAAGGCCGGCCACCCCTGCGCCCACGATCGCGATGCGGCGTATAACGCCCGTGCTGGCAGCCATTGAACGTCCTATATGCGGTCTATCTCTTCCACGAGATCCGGCGCATCGTCCTCGTACACCGGCTGGCCCGCCAGGTACGCGTCGATATCGCGCCGCGCCTTGAGGTACAGTTGGTAGAGGTCTGTGTCGGAGCCTTTAAACTGGGTGACCGTCTGGGTCGCGCACAGGTGACAGCCCCGCATGTACTTGAAGCTGCCCTCGTGGCACTTAACGCAGCCGTCCAGACGGATCATCATCAACGAGAAGGCCAGGCTATCCGGGTCGGTTTCGGGCAGCTTCGCCACGCGTTCGACTAGCGCCGCCCATTCAGGGCCACGCAGCGCCTTCAGCACGGGAATCAGCCTGGGCGGGAATAGCAGTTCTGCTTTTGGATACATCGAAAACTAAAAAACCACCTTTACATTAGACATCTTCGCATTAGCGATCGTGGCGGTCAGTCCGGCAGAGCCGCCGCTTTCGCCCGAAACCAATCCATTCAAAGCATTCATGAGCGCGCCCTGGTCGATGCCATAGCTCTGGCACGCGCCCTCGATGGTGTCGACGTCGCTGATCGCGCAGTGCGAGCAGCCGCCGAGGTGGAAGCTGGCCAATACTTCCTGCACCTTCGGATGCACCTTCATCGCGTCGGCGATGGTCATCTTCGGGTCGAAGATCGCTTCGCCGGCCTGCCGCCGGAGCTCGAGCCGCAGGTCGTTCAGCTTATGCTCATGTTCCTCGTTTGCCGCGGCCAGCGCGCTCTTCAACTCGTAGATCTGCCCCGTTGCGCGTTCGAGCCGCTCCTGCAGCGTTCCCGCGCGGCGGAAGGCCAGAAACGCGCCCAGCAGGGCGAGGATCGCGATAACTAATGCAGCCGTTGCCATGAACTGACTCCTTATGCGACGCTAGCGCGCGCTGGCCGCGCGCCGCTTCGGCGCAGCATCACCCTTCGCTACCGTCGAACGCTTCGATTGCTTCGGGAAGAGGGCAATGATGCTGCGCAGCGCGTGATTGACCGCTTCAGAGTCCGGGAAGTACTCCTTCACGTCCGGCTCGAGGATAACAGCATCCTTGCTCGGAGCCACCACTGTGACTTCAGTCGAGCCATCTTCCTTATGTACTGTTATCGTATAGCCTTGATCCAAAGGGCGATAGGCTCCCCCTCGCACGCCCTTGCTGAAGTCATACTCCGGTCGCATATCGTCATCTTCAAATTCGTGAAGCTCAAACTCCCTGCTCATACCCCCTCCTTTCCGCCGCAGAAGCCCTCCGACAGCTAATAATTCTTGTTACCAACCCGCGATAGGCAAAAAACACAACCAGCAGACGACCTCGCATTGAACGGCCGATCACGAGATACCATTGCTCTCCTTCAGAGTGATCTGGATCAGGGAGCAGGTCACCCAGCGGATCATCAAATACCGTAACAGCTTCCTCGAAGCTGACCCCATGCTTCCGTAGGTTGCTATCCGCTTTTGTCTCATCCCAGTCGAAGTTCCTC
>JALOOB010000533.1 GCA_025454635.1 Anaerolineae bacterium | reverse complement strand
GCGGATGTCGGTCAGCCATTTGTCGAACGCTTCCTGTTTCTTCTGCTGAACGATGAAGGCGTTCAGTTCCCGGTTGGGCTCGCGCTCTTCCACCTGGATGATGTGATAGCCGAACTGCGTCTTAACCGGATCGCTGGTCTGTCCGGCCTGGAGCGCGAACGCGGCGTCCTCGAACTCCTGCACGAAGCCTTCGCCGCGGCCGTACCAACCGAGCTCACCGCCCGCAGTCTTGCTGCCCGTGTCGTCCGAGTATTGGACGGCAAGGGACGCGAAGTCTTCGCCGGCATCCAGCCGCTTACGGATGTCCTGCGCCAGAGGGTCGGCTCGGGCGTGGGAGTCGCGGTTGCGCCCGGCTCAGCAGTCGGGGCAGCGGTCGCGTCGGGTCCCGGTGTGGCAGTCGGTTGAGGCGTGGGCGCCGGCGTGCGCGCGGCGACCAGGATGTGTCGCAGGCGGATCTGTTCCCCCGTGGTCGGCACGTCCTTGGTGACTTCCTCGTACAGCTTCTGCCGCAGCAGGCTCACTTCGGCAAGCTGCCGGAAGTCGGCCTCGGTGAAGCCGGACGCCGCGTTGGCCGAGTCGATATACCGCTTGAGCTCGTCACGGTACGCCTGCTCGCTGATTGGCGTAGCGGTCGGCGCGGGCGTCGCCGTCGGCTGGATCGTGCCAGTCGGCGTGGGCGTCGGGGGCGTCGCGGTGGCTACGGCCGTGGCGGTCAGGTCGGGCGTGCGGGTCGGGAGCGGCGTCGGCGTCTCGCGGTAGAAACCAAAGGCTTCTTCGATAGTCTTGTCGATTTCCTGGTCGGTGACGGTGATGCCGCGCTGGGCCGCCTGCTCGCGCAGGAGCTTCAGGTCGATCAAGTCGTCGAGCACTTGGAGCCCGGCGCCTTGCGGGTCAGCAACGCCCTGGCCTTGCTGCGCCTGTTGGAACCAGGCGAACTTGACCTGCCTCTGGTAATCCTGCAGCCCGATGTTCTGACCATTGACGGTCGCGACGGGCTGGCGCGGCTTGATGACCAGTTCCTGGACTACGCCTGCGAGAATGATCAGCAGAAGCACTGCGCCGACACCGGCCAGCGCGAGCGTGAGGCGGCGGTTCGCTTCCTCATCCCGACGGCGACGGTGGGCTTGCTTCTTGGTTTCCTCGCGTTCGGCTTCCTCAATACGCTTCGACATACATCATCAACCGTAGCGGCGGATGTGCTCGGCGGTATAGGGGAGCAGCGCCAGGTAGCGCGCGCGTTTTACGGCCTGGGTTACCCGGCGCTGGTGCCGGGCGCAGGTGCCGGTGCGGCGCCGCGATTCGATCTGGCCGGTGTCCGAGACGAACCGGCGCAGCAGATTGATGTCCTTATAGTCGATCTTGTCGACCTTGTCGACACAGAACTGGCAAATCCGGCGGCGCTGAAAGCGTCCCCGGCCGCCCGGGCCGCCGCGGCCGCGGCGTTCGGGGCGTTCGCCGCGCTCAGGGGCGGGCGCGCCGTTCATTTCGCGTTCTTCAGTCATTTTCTAGTGCTCCATGCGCACGGGGCGGCCCGCGGGCCTAGAACCCCATTTCCTCTTCGTAGTCGTACTCGTCGGGCTCGCTGCCGGGGCGGCTGTCGAGGATCATCATCTCGTTGGCGACGACCTCGGTGCGCGAGTGGCGCTGTCCGTCGGGATCGTCCCAACTGCGCGTCTGCAGCCGTCCCTCGACATACACGCGCGAGCCCTTGCGCAGATACTGGTTGCAGATTTCGGCCAGGTTGCCCCAGGCGACGACGTTGAACCAAGGACCTTATTCAATCCTCTTGCCACGGTCCACGTCTCCTCTCCACTGTCAAGCCGTGGATTACTCCTCGTCGAGGCGGATCACCAGGTGCCGGATGACTTTTTCATCCAGCCGCAGGTTGCGCTCGAGCTCGCGGCTCGCGCTCGGAGTGAGCTGGAAATTGACCTGCAGGTAAATACCTTCGGTCTGCTTTTTGATCGGGAAGAGCATAGAACGGCGGCCCCAGACATTGGTTTCCGAAACCGTGCCGTTTGCGCCGGTGATCCAACCGCTGATGCGATTGGTCAGCGTAGCCAGGCCTTCATCGTCCAGTTGCGCCGAAGCGATAACGACCATCTCGTAGTCGCGCATAACGTCAGACATAACGCGTCGATACCTCCTTTCTTCGGAAATGCTCAGCGCTCTCAATGAGCGCCGCATTGCCGCCGGTGAATACGGCCAGGAGGCCGCACGCCAGGGGCAAAAAGGGCGAGGGCTTGGAGCCCTCGCGCGGTAAAAAAGACTATAACATAATGTCAGTTTGGGCGCAAATCAGGGGCTGGCCGCCGCGAGTATAATGCCGATCGTCGTCGGGGAGTAGCGCAGCCAGGCTAGCGCGCACGGTTCGGGTCCGTGAGGTCGGAGGTTCAAATCCTCTCTCCCCGACTGAGACCTCACGGATTGGCTAAATGCCTAGCCGTGAGGTCTTTGGTTAAGCTAACCTCATGTGACGAGACCACAAGGTTCCCTCGGTTTTCGGTCGCCCTCTGGATCAAAAAAACGGACCCGCCGATTATCGGAAATCAATCCTCCGATTATCGGAAATCACATCCAGTGAGGAGACCACAAGGATGAAGAAATCCACGATCACGCTGAGCCAGGCCTGCGACGGGCTGGTGCGCTACAAGAGCGCGGTCGGCCTCAGCCCGAACACCATCCACAACTACCGCTATTCGTTCAGCAAGCTGC
This sequence comes from Anaerolineae bacterium, assembly GCA_025454635.1. Classification (GTDB taxonomy): domain Bacteria; phylum Chloroflexota; class Anaerolineae; order CG2-30-64-16; family CG2-30-64-16; genus JALOOB01. The sequence continues at coordinate 874 of JALOOB010000533.1, read as the reverse complement.
TGGCCTACTTCTCGGATGATCCGCTGTTCGCCGCGATCACCAAGCAGCAGCTCGTCGGTTTCTTCGCCTACCTGCGCGACGACTTCGTCAGCGAGCCGAACGGCGTCGCGCCGCGCGGCAAGATCAAGCTGGCGCCCAAGAGCATCCTCAACATCCACACCGACCTCTCCGCGCTGTGGACGTGGGGCGTGGGCGAGGGCTACGTCAAAGTGAATATCGTGCGCCAAATCGAGCCGCCAGATGTGAAGCCGCCGGTGGTCGAGACGCTCAGCAAAGAGGACATCGAGAAGCTGCTGGGCGCCTGCGCGCTGACGCGCAACTGGAAGACGCGCGGGCAGACGATGACCGAGCGGTCGACGGCGGATCGCGATCGGGCCATCGTCCTCCTGCTGACGGACACGGGTCTGCGCGCGTCGGAGCTGTGCGGGATCAAGATCGGCGACCTCAACCTGAACGCGAACAGCATCAAGGTGCTGGGCAAGGGGCAGAAGGAGCGGCTGGTCTACTTCGGCAAGCGGACGTCGAAGGCGCTGTGGAAGCTGCTGACGCCGCGGCTGAAGGAAGCCAAGCCGGACGACTACGTGTTCACGGTCGGGCCCGAAGATGACCAGCGGCCGATGACGCGTGACGTGCTGCGCCGGCTGCTGGTGCGGATGGGCGAGCGGGCGGGTGTGGCGAACGTCTACCCGCACCGCTTCCGGCACACGTTCGCCATCACGTATCTCAGGAACGGCAGCGACCTGTTCACGCTGCAGGAGCTGCTCGGGCACTCGGACATGGCGATGGTGAAGCGGTATGCGCACATCGCCCAGACGGACTGCGCAGTGGCACACCAGAAGGCGTCGCCGGTGGACAACTGGCGGCTGTAGACTCG
>JALOOB010000255.1 GCA_025454635.1 Anaerolineae bacterium | reverse complement strand
CTGTCGGGCGGCAACATTCAGAAGGCGATCATGGCGCGGGAGCTGTCGCGCGGGCCGAAGGTGCTGATTGCGGCGCAACCGTCGCGCGGCGTCGATATTGGCGCGACAGAGTACATCCACCAGCGCTTGCTGCAGCAGCGCGCGGAGGGCAAAGCCGTTCTGCTGATCTCCGAGGACCTCGACGAGGTGCGGGCGCTTTCAGACCGCATTGCTGTCATCTACGAGGGGCGGATCATCGGCGTTGTGAATCGCGATCAGGCGACTATTGAGCAACTTGGCCTGATGATGGCGGGCGTGCCGATGGAGGAGGCGCTGAGCGCTGCGAAATCCACGGTGGCGGAACCTGCGCAAGCCGAGCCTGCTCACGGGGGCGCATGATTATGGAAAAGTTTAGCTACGTTCGCGGCCAGAGCATCCCTCATGCGGTCGCGCTCCTCAACGAGCCGGGCGTGCGCGCGCGCGTGCTCGCGGGCGGCACCGACCTCGTTCTCCTCATGAAAGAGGAGCGCGATGTTTGCGACCGCGTCGTCGACATAACGCTCATCCCTGAGCTCCACCAGATTCGCCGCGCGGGCGACCGGGTGGTGATCGGCGCGGGAGCTAACTTCTGCGAGATCGTCGAGTCGCCGCTGGTCAACGAGACCGCTCCCGCATTGGCCGACGCGTGCCATTCCGTCGGCGCAACCCAGATTCGCAATATGGGCACGCTGGGCGGGAACGTGGCGAACGCGGCCGCCTGCGCCGATTCGCTGCCCGCTTTGGTGTGTTTTGACGCCGTCGCGCACGCCCTCACGCCCGATGGCGCGCTCGAATGGCCGGTGTCGGACCTCGTCATCCGGCCCAACCAGACGAAGCTGCCCGCGGGTGCGCTGCTCACCGCATTGAGCTATCAGATTCCGGGGGAGGGCAGCCGAAGCGTCTTCCTCAAGTTGGGACGCCGCAACGCCATGGCCATTTCGCGCCTGACCGTTGCCGCGCTCGGCCGTTTGGACGATGCCGGCCGCGTGGCGGAGGTGCGGATCGTTCCCGGGTCAGCAACCCCGCAAATCCGGCGCTTCCCGAAGGCCGAGGCCGTGTTGCTCGGGCAGATTCCGACGCTGGAGTTGCTGAGGGAGGCCGCGCGCGTTGCGGTGGCCGAGATGACCGAGATCACCGGCAAGCGCTGGTCGAGCGAATTCAAGGAGCCCGCGCTGGAGTCCATGGTGCTGCGGGCGCTGGCGCAGTTGTTTGACGCGCAGGGGGCGGCATGAAGATCGAGTTTACATTGAACGGTGAGCCTTGCAGCGTCGAGGCGCCAGCTCACATCAACCTGCTGCACTTGCTGCGCGATTATGTTGGGCTCACCGGCACGAAAGAAGGGTGCGGCGTGGGCGAGTGCGGCGCGTGCAGCGTGCTGCTCGACGGCAAGCTCGTCAACTCGTGCCTCGTCCTCGCGCCGCAAGCGGGCGGCCGCGATGTGGTGACGATCGAGGGTGTGCGCGGCGCGGACGGTGGTCCAAACGACCTCCAGAAGAACTTCATCGACCACGGTGCGGTGCAGTGCGGTTACTGCATCCCCGGCATGGTTCTCGCCGGCGAAGCGCTCCTTGCGAAGAAGTTGAACCCGAGCCGGGCGGACATACGCGAGGCCATCGCCGGCAACCTGTGCCGGTGCACCGGCTATCAGCAGATCGTGGACGCCATCGAGGCGACCGCCGCAGCAAGACGAGACACCCGTCAACCGCAAAGCATCGAAGACGCAAAGGTACACGAAGAGGTCTTGTGATCTTCGTGCGTCTTGGGTCCTTCGTGACTTTGTGGTTAGCCGAGCATTTAGGAGCACGCTCAAATGCCTGAGTTGAAATATATCGGTAAGCCTGCGCAGCGGGTTGACGCGCTGGAAAAGGTGCTTGGCACGGCAAAGTACGCGGGCGACCTCCGAATGCCGGGGATGCTGTACGCGCGCGCCTTGCGCAGCGAGCTGCCCCATGCGCGCATCGTCAAGCTCGACGTGACGCCTGCCCTGAAGGTGCCCGGTGTGCTCGCCGCCATCACTTCGGAGGATTTTGTCGATCACGGGCGATTCGGTTACCCGGTTGCCGACATGTATATGCTGGCCTGGGACCGCGTCCGCTACGTGGGCGATGGGATCGCGGCCGTGGCTGCGGAGACGGAAGAGGCGCTCGCAGCCGGCCTAGCCGCGATCATCTGTGAGTTGGAGCCGCTCACGCCGGTGTTCGACCCCGAAGAGGCGCTCACGCTCGCCGCGCCGCTCGTGGGCGAGCAGCCCTGGGACTCCCCGACCGAACCGCGCGGCAACCTGCTCGTCAAGCACATCGTGCGCAACGGCGAGCCCGACGCCATGATCGCGGCCTCGCCCGTGATTCTCGACGAGCGCTACAGCACCGCGCACCAGGAGCACGCCTACATCGAGACCGAAGCGGCCGTAGCCGTGCCGTGGCCCGGCAGCACCGGCGTCACCGTGTACTCCTCGAACCAGAGCCCGTTCGTCAACAAGGACAACCTCAAAAGGACGCTCGGACTCGATGGCGAGAACGTGCGCGTGATCCAGCCGCCGGTCGGGGGCGCGTTTGGCGGCAAGGACGACCAGCTCTACCAGATGTCGGGCATCGTGGCCAAACTGGCGCTGCTGACCGGGCGGCCCGTGCGCATGATCATGGACCGCGAAGAGTCGATGATCGCGTCGTACAAACGCAACCCCATGCGCGTGCATATCCGGCTCGGCGCGGACGTCGACGGCACACTACGCGCCAGCAAGGTCCGGCTTGTGGTGGATTCGGGCGCGTATGCGGCCATCACCCCGTTTGTGGCCTGGCGCGGCAACATCCACGCCATGGGCGCCTACCGTTACGACGCGTGCCACGTCGACACGCACGTGGCGTACACGAACAACGGCTACACCGGCGCGTTCCGCGGCTTTGGCAACACCGAAACGACGACCTGCATCGAGCAGGCGATGGACGAGTTGGCCGCGCGACTTAGCATCGACCCGATGGAGTTGCGGCTGAAGAACTGCCTTCGGCCCGGCGACAAGACCGCGCACGGGCAACAGCTGGGCGGAGTTCGACGCTCACAACCGGAACGCGGGGCTCGCCCCCCGCCGCGGCATCGGCGTCGCCTGCTTCTTCCACGGTCTGTCCCTCGGCGCGGAAGGCGACGACTTCGCCGTCAGCACGATCCAGGTCAACGACGACTACTCGCTCACCATGACCTCCGGCCTAACCGACTACGGCACCGGCTCGCGCACGGTCTACACCCTCATCGCTGCGGAAGTGCTCGGGGTCAAGCCGGAGCGCATCCGCATGCACCGGCCCGACACCGACACGGCGGTGGCCAGCGGCCCGACCGTGGCCTCCCGCGCGACCGTGCTCGGCGGCAACGCGGCCCGCGTCGCGGCCGAGCGGCTAAACAGCCTGCTGATCGCCACCGCGGCGGAGATGTTCGGCTGCAACCCGGTTCAGGTGCTCCGCGAGGGCGAGCTCTACATCGGCCCCAACGAGGAGCCCGCTACCTTCGAGAACATCGTGGACTACGCAAAGCGCTGCGGGCTCACGCTGTCGGCGCACGGCAAGTGGAGCGCCCCGCACATTCACTGGTCGATGGAAGATGGCACGGGCAAGCCTTACTTCGCCTATCACTTCGGCGCGCAGGTGGCCGAGGTTGCGGTCGACACCGGCACGGGCAAGGTCGACGTGACCGGCTTCTGGGCCAGCCACAACACAGGCACCGTGATCTTCCCGCAAGGGATCATCGGCCAGCTCTACGGCGGCATCACACAGGGCATCGGCTACGCGCTGATGGAGCGGGTCGACTTCGACCAGGGCTACATTCAGGGCGTCAACTTCGACGCCTACCTGATCCCGACCGCGCTCGACGTGCCCGACTTCGTCGGCAAGTTCGTCGAGAAGCCGTTCAAGGATGGGCCGTTCGGCGCGAAGAACATCGGCGAGCCGGGCATGGTGCCGACCGCGGGCGCGATCCTCAACGCGATCACCCACGCGACCGGGCAGCGGGTGCGTGACCTGCCGGCCAACCTGGAGCGCGTGCTGCTCGGCTACGACCTGCGCCAAAAGGGGTCAGATCGCGCGTGTAAACTGGGACTTAAGGCGGGATAGGAAGACTTATAGGCGGATTTGCGTTCCTTAGAAATCCGCCTATAATGATGTTGTCAGACATCTGACATCATCTTCTTCCGCTTTCCCAACGACACATGACCAACGCACCTGAGGTCCGCCTGCGGGCAGACGATCGCCCGCTCTACATGCAGGCGGTCGACGCGCTCCGCAACCTGCTCCAGCACGGCGAGTACGTTGCGGGCGACCGGCTGCCTTCCGAGCCCAGGCTTGCCGAGCGGCTGGGCATTTCCCGCCCCACGTTGCGTGAGGCGCTGCAAACGCTGGAAGAAGAGGGCGCGATCGTGCGCCGGCACGGCGTCGGCACCTTCGTGGCCGAGCAGCGACCGGTCCTCGATGCGGGGCTGGAGGTGCTCGAAAGCATCGAGCGTATGGCGAGCCGGGGTGGTCTGCACGTTGACATGGGTGAGGTCGTCATCGCGGAGCGAATGACCACCGAAGACGAGACATGTGGCCTCGGACTGTCCGAGCCGGAGCCCGCGGTCAGCGTAACCCGGGTGATCCTGGCGGAGGGCAAGCCGGTCGCCCACCTGACCGACGCGCTGCCTCAGCGGCTTCTGCGCCAGGCCGATCTCGGTCCCGGTTTCCATGGCTCCGTGCTGGACACGCTCGTCGCGCGCGGCTGGCCCGCGCTCTCGCACTCGCGCACAGAGCTGCTCTCAGAGGCCGCGAGCCAGGAGCTTGCCCATGCGTTGCGCGTTCAGCGAGGCGCGCCGTTGATGAAGCTGGTGGCGCAACTGTACGCCACGGACGGGCAAGTGGTCGATTATTCGATCAGCTATTTCGTGCCAGGTTCGTTCAGATTTCATGTTGTGAGACGCATTGCGGGCGCCTGACCGGCCTCGAGCTATAGTCCGCAGCGTTAAAGAGCATTACTAACCGTAGGAGTTCCCCATGCAACCCGTAGCGGAAATTCAAAAGCGCGTAAGCGAACGCCGTGACGATATCATCCAGTTCTTGCGCGACATCTGCGCTATCCCCTCGATGAATTCGGAGATCGGCCCGGTCGGCGAGCGCATCCAGCAGGAAATGCGCAAGTTGGGCTGGGATGAAGTGCGCTTCGACAAGATGGGCAACACGGTCGGCCGCATCGGCGACGGGCCGAAGGTGATCGTGTATGACTCGCACATCGACACCGTCGGGATTGGCGACCCCAGCGAGTGGCCGTGGGACCCGTTCGTCGGCAAGATCGAAGACGGCCGGCTGTGGGCACGCGGCGCAGTGGACGAGAAGGGCAGCACGCCCGGCATGGTGCATGGCCTCGCGATCGCGCGCGATCTCGGCCTGCTGGATGGTTACACCGTCTACTATTTCGGCAACATGGAAGAGTGGTGCGATGGCATCGCGCCGAACACCTTCGTCGAGGTCGATCCTAAGGTGAAGCCGGATTACGTGGTAATCGGCGAACCGACGAAGATGAACGTGTATCGCGGGCACAAGGGCCGCATCGAGCTGAAGATCACCGCTTCCGGGCGCTCGGCCCACGCGGCATCGCACTACCTGGGCGACAACGCGGTGTACAAAATGATGGCCGTGATCACGCAGATTCGCGAGCTCGATCGACGCATGCGCTGGGGCATGGGTTCGCACCCGCTCCAGGGCAATCCCTCGATTGCGGTGACGAACGTCGAGGCGCGGACTGCTTCGCTGAACGCGGTCCCCGACCAGTTCACCATCTACATTGACCGCCGCATCACCAGCAACGAGCCGCACGACGACGTTATCAACGTGATCAAGGGGTTGATCCCCGACTATCTGCAGGACGAGATTCATGTCGAAGAGCTCTTCTACGACACCCCGTCCTATACCGGCTTCGTCTTCCCGGTCTCCAAGTACTACCCGGCTTGGGTTCTCGAAGACACACACCCTCTCGTGCAGGCCGGGCAACTGGCCGGGCAACAGGTGTGGGGCGCGGCGCCCGCGCTAGGCAGTTGGGACTTCTCGACAAACGGCACCTTCTGGGCCGGCAAGGCTGGCATTCCATCTATCGGGATGGGCCCGGGCGACGAGAAGACGGCGCACATGATGAACGAAAACGTGCCGCTCGACGAGGTCGTGAAGTGCGCCGAGTGGTACGCGGCGCTCCCCCAGGCGATTCGCGAGTGCAATAGATAGGTAGTGAGATAGTGCAGGAGTGAGATACCGCAGGAGAGAAACCGTTGCTTTCTCACTGATGAGCTAGCTCACTCGAGCACTTCGGTTTCCACATCCATTCAGGAGGCATGCATCGATGCGTAGCTTTGCTGGTCGAGACATTCTGTCGCTCAAGGATTTCGAACGCCAGGAGTTCTTCCGCGTGTTCGACACCGCCGCACTGCTCGAGCCAATTGCCCGGGATCGACATACTACGGACATGCTGAAGAACAAGGTGCTCGTCACCGCCTTCTACCAGCCGTCCACCCGCACCCGCCTGGCGCATGAGGCAGCCATGCTTCGTCTCGGCGGCCACGTCACGGGGTTCTCAGACGCTAAAATGACGCGGGCCGGCGACTGGTACCAGGAGTCGATCAAAGACACCGTCAAGATGCTGGAGTTCTACGGCGACGTGATCGTGATGCGCCATTTCCAGAAGGGCGCGCCGGCCGAAGCCGCGAAGTGGTCCTCCATCCCGATCATCAACGGGGGCGACGGCTGGGGCGAGCACCCGACCCAGATCCTGACCGACCTGTACACCGTGCTGGTGGCGCGCAAGCGCATCGACGGGTTGAAGTGGGTGGCGGTGGGCGACATGCGTATGCGCACGATGCATTCGCTGGGATACGCGCTCACGCAGTTCGATTGCCCGATCACGTTCGTTGGCCCGGGGCCGGATGCGCTCTTCCCTGGCTCGCCCGACATGCGGATGCCGGAGGAATACAAGAACGATTTCAAGCAGTATTCGCTCAACTACCGCGAGGCGGAGTCGGTCGAGGAGGTTATCGCGGACGCGGACGTGATCCTGGTCGAGCCGGTGATCCAGCCCGACTACACCCAGGCGCGGCAAGAAGCGTCGAAGGACAAGAGCCTGACGCCGAAGGAGTTCAAGATCACACGCGAGCTGTTGGCGACGAAGGCGAAGTCGGACGCGATCCTCCTCCACTCACTGCCGCGCATGGACGAAATCCCGCTCGACGTAGACATCACGAAGTGGTCGCGCTACTGGCAGGAGGCCTTCAACGGCGTCGTCATGCGCATGGCGCTGCTCGCGCTGGTTCTCGGCAAGACCGAATAACCGATTAACCACCAAGACACGAAGCAACGAAGGTCCGCAAAGAACACCGAGCCTGCTGTAGCTTCGTGTCCTGGGTTTTTTGTGGTTAGCAGTTCACTCACCTCGCTAGGAGAAGTATCTAATGCAGACGTACCTTCACGGCCGTGATTTCATCGGCGACCTGGATTTCTCGAAGGAAGAGGTCGAGACTGTCCTCGACGTGGCATTTGACCTGAAGCGCAAGCTGGCGCTGCGCGAACCGCACGCGTACCTGCGCGACAAAGTGCTTGCGATGCTCTTCTTCTTCAGCAGCACGCGCACCCGCGGCTCGTTCGAGGCGGGCATGGCCCAACTCGGCGGCCATGGCGCGTTCATCGAGAGCAGCACGACGCAGATTGCGCATGGCGACACCCCGAAGGAAATCGGCGAAATCTTCGGCCGCTACTTCGACGGCATCGCCATCCGCCACTGCGACTGGCCCATCGGCAATGCGTACCTCAATGCGGTCGCGCAAGCATCCCGCGTGCCCGTGCTCAACATGCAGTGCGAAATCTACCACCCGTTCCAGTGCCTCGCGGACCTGATGACGATCGTCGAGAAGAAGGGCCGCGACCTGCGCAAGAAGAAGGTCGTCGTCTCCTGGGCGTACGCCGCGTCGTACCTCAAGCCGATCTCCGTCCCGCAGTCGCTCATCCTCCAGCTCCCGCGCTTTGGGATGGACGTCACCCTCGCGTACCCGCCCGAGTTCAAGCTCATGCCAGACATCGTCGGCATGGCGCAGGAGCAGGCGCGTAAGTTCAAGACCAACTTCGAGATTGTCGAAGACACGAACGGCATGGACATCGCGTTCAAGGATGCGGACGTGATCTACGCCAAGTCGTGGGGTCCCCTGCTCACCACCACGGATAAGACCGAGGGCAAGCGGCTGCAGGACAGCTACAAGCAGTGGATCACGGACGAGGCCAAGATGGCCCTCGCCAAGGAAGACGCGATCTACATGCACCCGCTGCCGGCGGATCGCAACATCGAGGTGACGGACGGTGTGATCGATGGCCCGAACTCGGTGGTCTTCGACGAGGCGGAGAACCGCCTGCACGCGCAGAAGGCCGTCATGGCCCTGAC
>JALOOB010000025.1 GCA_025454635.1 Anaerolineae bacterium | reverse complement strand
ATCGCGGTCAGCAAGAGAATGCCGGCAGTGATGCGCGCAGGTAGCGGCTCCAGCGCGCAGCGCCAGCCCGCCGCGAGGAAGATGGCGATGGGGATGAGCGCGGTGAACAGGTAGCGGCCCTGATGTTGCAGGAAGGTGATGTTGTAATAGACATATGCCAGGAGCGTCAGCAGCGCCGTAACCGCGAGCAACACGCGCGCCACCCGCGCAGACTGCGGCAGCGGCTCCGGCTCGCCGCTAGGCGTCCGCCGCACCTTGCTCGCCAGCCACGCGACGACGGGAATGCCCAGCCACAGCCCCATCAGGTAGTACGCGCGCGTCTCCAACCACGCGCTCATCCACCCGAACACGCCGACGAAGCTCTTGAACGTCCACTCGAAAGCCCGGCGCCAGTACGCGCCCCAGCCGCTCTCCGCGACAAACTCGCCCGTCCGCTTCTGACCCACCACGATCTGCTCGTGCCGCGCCAGCCCGAGAAAATCGGGCCAGCCGTAGACGTAGACGTTGCGCGTGTACCAGGGCAGCGCCAGCAGCGCGGCGGGCAGCACTATCGCCAGCGCCTCGACGATCACGCGGCGCGCAGCGGCCCTCTCGCGCACCCACTGCCAGATCACGGCGACCGCTGCGACGGGAAGGATGATGTAAGCCGTCGTCTTGGTAATAAGCACGAGACCGAGCAAGAGGCCGAGCAAGAGCTGATTGCGCAGGCCGGAGAAGCCCGGACTCTTCACGATGACGAACAAAACCGCCGCCAGCAACAGTTCCGCCAGCACGTCATTCCCCACCTGCGACACGGTCGCAAGGTGCTGCGGCCAGAACGCGACGATCGCCGCCGCCCCAAACGCGACAGCCGGCTCGCGCGGGACCGCGACGCGGGCAATGCCATAGGCGAGGAGGACGATGCCCGCGCCGAGCAAGACCGACAGCAGCCGCAGCGCGGTTAGGCTGCCACCCGTCAGCGAGTAGATGGGCGAGGCCAACAGGTAATAAAGCGGCGGCTGATGCGATTCATACCGAATGGGCGTAACAGGCATGTCGGGCGGAAACTTTGCCGTCTTGATCTCTTCCAGGTAGGCGTGGGGGTAATCGCCGAAGTGGAGCACCGGAAAACCGCCCTGTTCCGCCACGTATGCGACGTAGTTGTAGTGCGCCGGTTCGTCCGGCGCCTGCCATGCCGGCGTGTTGACGGCAAACAACCCGGCCAGGACAAAATAGACGGCCAGGATGCCGGCCAGGACGAGGCGATGCGTCATCAATATCTCACTTGGGTGGAGAAGAATTCAACACGAAGGCAGGGTGACACAAAGACACGAAGCCATCCTTTTCTTTGTGTCGTTGTGCCTTCGTGTCGTTGTGTTTCGGTTCTACTTGCCGGGCAGCACGTCGCGGCCGCGGCTGCCGCCTTGCTCGGGGCCGATGATGCCGTCGGCTTCCATCTGGTCGATCAGCCGCGCCGCGCGCGAATAGCCGATGCGCAGCCGCCGCTGGAGCAGCGAAATGCTCGCCTTGCCCGACTTGCGCACCTCTTCGACCGCCTGCCGGTACATCTCGTCCTTGCCCTCGGCCTCGACCGCGGCCACGTCTTCCCACAGCGGCTGCTGCAGCGTCTCCTGCCCCGGCAGCCATGGCGGTTGAAGCTCGTCGCCTTCCGCGCCCTCGCCCTCCGCGCCGTGCGGCTGACCCTCGCCGTCGCCCCCGCGGAGCAGCGGCGCCTCGCCCTCCATCAGGTCGGCCGGCTCGGTGAACGCCCGCATCCCCCGCCAGTACTGGACGAGGCGCGCCGACTCGCGGTCCGAGACGAAGCAGCCCTGCAGGCGTTGCAGCTTAGACTGGTCCGGCGCCATGAAGAGCATATCGCCGCGGCCGAGCAACTGCTCCGCGCCCGGCGTGTCTAGGATCACGCGGCTGTCGATCTGCGACGTGACCGCGAACGCAATGCGGGCCGGGAAGTTGGCCTTGATCAGCCCGGTGACGACGTCGACGGATGGGCGCTGAGTCGCGATGATCAGGTGCATCCCCGTCGCGCGCGCCATTTGCGCGATTCGGCAGATGTAACGCTCCACGTCTTCCGGCGCGGAGAGCATGAGGTCTGCCAGCTCGTCGATAATGATGACGATGTAGGGTAGCGTCTGTTCCCCGCGCTGCGTGAGCTTGTCGTTGTAGGCTTCGATGTTGCGCGCGCCCAGCTTGGCGAACAGCTTGTAGCGCCGCTCCATTTCCTTCGTCGCCCACTGCAACACCGGCACCGCGCGCTCCACGTCGACCACCACCGGCGCGATCAGGTGCGGGATCCCGTTATAGACGGTCAGCTCGACCCGCTTCGGGTCAACCATCAAGAGGCGCAGCGTGTCCGGCGTGTGCGTTAGCAGCAAGGAGGTGATGACCGTGTTAACGCAGACGGACTTGCCCGAACCGGTCGCGCCGGCGATGAGCAGGTGGGGCATGCGCGCCAGGTCGGCCACGGACGCCTGCCCCGACACGTCGCGGCCCAGGCCGAACTTGAGCACGCCCTTCGTCGCGGGCCACTCCTCCGCCTCCATCACGCCGCGCAGGGAAACCAGCGAGATTTGCACGTTCGGCACTTCGATGCCGACGAAATCGCGGCCCGGCACCGGCGCCTCGATGCGGATGGGCGACGCGGCCAGCGCGAGCGACAGGTCGTTCGAGAGCGCCTGAATCTGCGACACGCGCACCTTGATGTGCTTCTCTTCGCCCTTGCGATCCTTGCGCACGATGGTGCCGGGGCGCAGACCGAACTGCGTCACCGCCGGCCCCTGGTTCACCTCGACCACGCTCACCGGCACCCCGAAGCCGTGAAGCGTCTGCTCGATAATCTGCACGCGGCGGCGCAGGTCTTCCTGCTGGATGTCCGTATCGGTCACATCGTCGAGGATATCCGTCAGGGCCGGGGTGCGCCAGGTTTGGCCCGTGCCGCCGATAATGCGCGGCTGGAGCGGGCCGCCGGCCGGCGGCGTGACCCCGCGGTTCGCAGGCTCGATCCCGCGGCCGGGTGCGCCTGCGGAGGAGCCGGGCGCGCCCAGAGGGGCAGGGGGGACTGTGCGGGGCGCAGCTGGCGCTCTGCTCCCGCCGTTGATCACGGGACTCCTCTGCGGCGGGTCCCATGGCGGCAGCAAATCAGCGTCCTTCTCCGGCGCGATCTTGCGCCACAGGCGCATGAATGGGTTCGGCTCGCGCGGCTCTCCGAGCGGCAGCGGCGGACTGATGCGCGAGCCGTCAGGCCCGTTCGACATCCCCCGGCCGTTGATCTTCGGCGGGAGGGCCGCGGCCTCGGGCTTCTTAAACAACCGCGCCCAGAACGCGCTCAGCCCTGCGCTGACGTCTGCGAACGACAGCCCCGCCAGCGCCAGCAGCGACAAGACAAGCACCATCAGCAGCAGGACCCCGCCCACTACCGGCCCGAGCCCGCCCACCAGCGAGCCGCTCAACAGCCAGCCCAGAAAGCCGCCGCCTTGCCCTTCCCGTCCGGGCTGCGTCACGTCCGGGTTGCCCGCAAATAAATGCGCAAAGCCGACCACCGCGCCGAACAAGCCGAACGCGCCGATAATGCGCCAGCCCGACCAGCGATCGCCTTCGGTCACGTCGCGCAGCGCCAGCCAGACGCCCAGCCCGCCGATCAGGAACGGCACGAGCCAGACGCCGAGGCCGAACAGAAAGCGCAGGCCGGTCACGCCCGCTTCCGTGATCTCCCCGCGGCTTGACGAGACCAGGCTGAGGAAGATGAGGATGGCCAGCAGCACGAGGATGCTGCCGGCGATCTCACCCCGCAGGAACTGGCCGAGCGACGGCCCGCTCTTCGGCGGATTCTTGCTTCGCGTTCGTCGTTTAGTTGCCATAACCCTTAGCGCAAGTGTTCTTATGCCGAGAGAGTATACCATAAAGTGGGATCAATGTCACCCTTTAGAGTCAAGCCCCTGCAATTTCAAAGTAACCCGATCACGGAGCATCCTGAGCGGAGCCCGCTCCCGCATGGAGCGTAACGCAGTCGAAGGATGCTTCAGATGGCCGCTACATTTGGAATTCGGGTCAAACCTACTCGGTCACGCGCCGGGGGAACTCCCGAACTAAGCGCACGTCTGCAATACAGGAGGTTCTGGAGATGAATCGTAATTATCGTATCGGACTGGCGGCTGCGGTCATGGTTATCGTTTCCACAGCGATTCTTGCCGGCTGTTTCCCGCCGGCCAATCTCCCGCGAGGAGGGGATTACGCCATGCCACAGGGCTCGCTGCACGGTTCGGATTGGCAACTCATCAGGGTCGGCCGCGCGCCGGCAATTCCCAATTATGAAGCGACGATGATGCTGACGCAAGGTAAGGTCACCGGAACCACCGGCTGCAACCGCTACACCGGCTCCTACACTCTGCCCGCGCGCGACGTGCTCGAGTTCGGCCCCATCGCATCCACCATGATGGCGTGCCCCGGTCCGCAGATGGAGCAGGAGCGAGCTTTTCTGAAGGCGTTGGAACAGACCGCAGCTTACGCGCTCTCGGAGGGAATCCTCACCCTGAAGGGCGCCAACGGGGACGCCCTCGCAACCTTTGAGCCGCGCAAGTCGGTGGGCCTTGTCGGGACTATCTGGTCCGCGACGGGGATCAACAACGGCAGGCAGGCGGTTGTCAGCCTGGCAGCCGGCTCGAAAGTCACCGCCATCTTCGACAGCGGCGGCCGTGTGAGCGGCGGCGGCGGGTGCAACGCCTTCAGCGCAAATTACGCAGTGGACGGCAACAAGATCACGATTGACAACATCGCCCAGACCGAAATGGCCTGCGAGGATCAGAAGGTGATGGAGCAGGAGCAGGCGTACTTCGCCGCGCTCGCGAACGCGACAACCTATCGCGTCGATGGCGACCGCTTCGAGTTACGCGACGACGGCGGAGCGCTCCAGGTGGGATTTCGCGCCGAGAAGTAGAACCAGTTGCGGACAGGGGCGGGCGCATCCTGAGCGCTCGCCTCCGTCGCTCAGGCGCTTGCCCCGCTGTATTTCCGCAGCCCCGCGCGCCAGATGCGCAGGCTCACCGCCACGACGACCACCGCGACCCCGAGAAACATCAACACCTGCCACCACTGCAACTCCCCGCGCAGCGCCTGGACCGGCACCGTCGTTGCCAGCGCAATCGGGACGATGAACGTGACGATCATGCGCAGCCACGGCGGATACACCGTCGCCGGATACCGGCCCGCTTCGAGAAGCGCTTGCAGGATCGTCACGTTGTTGTCGAACTTGATGAACCAGAACGTGAACGCCAGCATAGCGATCCACAGGCTGTAAAAGATCACCATGCCGCTCGACAGCAGCAGCGCGAAGGACAAGACGCCGGCGACCGTGAGCCCGCCCGCGCTCATCGTCACCCCTATGACGATCAGCGTGATGGCGATAACAAAGTCGACCACGCGCCAGATCGCGATGCGCGTGAACGAGACAAGCAGCAGTGCGGGCGCGGGTAGGAGCAGCGTGTAATCCAGCGTGCCGTCCCGCATTGCCGTATTGAACCGCTCGGTGTTCGGCCAGATGAGCGCGGCCATCAGCGCATTGACGAGGCGAAACACTCCCAGCAGCGCGACCAGTTCCCCCGCGCCCCACCCGCCCAGACTCGCCGTGTTCGTGAAGATGATGCTCAGCGCGAGCAGGTCCCACGCCGTCCAGATAATCAGCTGCGAAATGTTGATGACCGTATCGGCACGGTACGCCAGCTCCTGCTCGACGTTGATCTTGACCAATGTGCTGAATATCTTCAGATAGTGCACGCTCACGCTCCTACGGCCGAGAAACGCTTCACGCCCGCGCGCCAGACGATAAAGAAGATGACGCCGAGCGCGATCAGCCAGAACACCGCCAACGCGTAGTTCTGGACGACCTGCTCTGGCGTCAGGCGGTTGAGCACGAGCATGGTCGGGAAGTAGCGCGTGAGCTGGAACGGCAGGAATTGCGCGATCTGCTGGATGACCGGCGGCATCAGCGTCAGCGGCACGAATTGACCGGAGAAGAGCACGCTCAACACGTAGAAAAACTCGTTGATCCCGTAGACGCGCGTCGTCCAGAACGCGATGGAGGTCAGCGTCGAATTCATAAAGAAGCTGATGCCAAAGCCGAGCAGAATTGCGGGCGCGGTGAGCAGCACTGACTGTGCGGTGACTTCGCTGAAGTCGGGGCGCATCAGCAGGTAGATCACGATCCAGATCGGGATCAGCGCCGCAAACGTCAGCGCCTTAAACGCCAGGTTGTTGACCAGCGTGCCGGTCAGGATCGGATGCACCGGCCGCAGCAGCTCGCCGGAGAGCGTCCCGTCCTGAATCTTGTATGCCAGGATGTGCAGGGTTATGTCGCTCGTCAGCACGTCCACGATCAGGAGCGTCATGTAGTACGTGACAAAATCGTTCGCGGTAAGGCCCTGCACGTTGCCCTGCGCGTTCGCGACTGCGCTCCACACCGCAAGGTACACGACCGGCGAGACCACCCAGTATGCGAGATACATCAGGAGGTTTGCGCGGTACTGCCACTGCTCCGCCCAATTGATCTGCCAGAAACGGCGGTAAATGCGGATCATGCGCCGGTCTCCTGACGAGCTTCGGCCCGCGGTCGCGCCTCCGCCTGCGCCGGCTCACCCTCGTTGAACGCCTTCTCGATGACGGCCTCGATTGGCACATCCTCGATGTTCAGATCCTGCACCGGCAGCTCGGACAGCAGCCGCGCGGTGACGCTCGCCACGTCCTCCGCGGGCACCTGGATCATCCGGCGGCCGTTCTCGTTCTCCTCCGCGGATAGCTCACCGTAGCGCGTCAGGTCCGCCTCCGCGCCATCCCGCAGCGCGACGCCGATCAACTTCACCGGCGCGATCCGCCGCGACAGGTCGGTGATGCCGCCGTCATACTTCAACTGCCCGTGGTGGATCATGATGATCCGCTCGCAAAGCGCGGTCACGTCGGCCATGTAATGACTGGTCAGCAGGATCGTCGCGCCGGTGCGCCGGTTGTACTCGCGCAGGAAGCTGCGGATGCGCGCCTGCGCGGTAATATCCAGACCGATAGTGGGCTCGTCGAGGAATAACACCTGCGGCCCGTGCAACAGGGCGGCGGCGAGTTCGCATTTCATCCGCTCGCCCAGCGACAGGTTGCGCACCGGCTTTTTGATGATCGGCGCAAGCTCCAGCAGTTCGTCCAGCTCGGCCAGCGTGCGCTTGTACTGCGCGTCGTCGATCCGGTAGATCGCCTGGTTAAGCAGAAACGAGTCGGCCGCAGGAATATCCCACGACAGCCGGTTGCGCTGCCCCATGACCAACGTGATCGAGCGCAGGAATTCCGGCTTGCGATCCCACGGCGTGAAGCCGAGCACGTCCGCGCGCCCGCCAGTGGGGTGCAGCAGCCCGGACAGCATCTTCAGCGTCGTGGTCTTGCCCGCGCCGTTCGGACCGAGAAAGCCGACGATCTCGCCGCGGCCGATGGCAAAGCTCACCTCTTTGACCGCGTCGACGTCGCGATACTTTCGGCGGAAGAACGAGCGCGCGGCCGCGCTGAAACCGGCCTCGCGCTCGGGCACCCGGTAGGTCTTGCTCAACACTTCAACGTTAACAGCACCAGACAAAGAGACAACCTCCAGCAACGCTAATCTTCCCAGTATACGCCAGGAGACGCGCGTGAGAAACTCCCGCCTCCTGCATGCCAGCAATTCCAAATGTAACCAACAGCTGCGCCGCGCTCCCTGCGGGAGCGGTCTCCGCTCAGGATGCTGCCCCGCGCCTACATTTGGAATTGCTGTCTTGCATGCGGGTTAAAGCAGCGGCCTGAGCAACCGCCCAGTGTGCGACGCCTCGACCTGCGCCACGTCCTCCGGCGCGCCTTCCGCCATCAGCAGCCCGCCGGCCACGCCGCCCTCCGGCCCCAGGTCGATAACCCAGTCCGCCGAGCGAACGACGTCGAGGTTGTGTTCGACCACCACGACGCTGTTGCCCGCGTCGACCAGCCGCTGCAACACGCCGAGCAGCCGCGCGGTGTCCGCCGGGTGCAGGCCGGTCGTCGGCTCGTCGAGCAGGTACAGCGTCCGCCCGGTCGCGCGGCGCCCGAGTTCCTTCGCCAGCTTGATGCGCTGCGCCTCGCCGCCCGACAGCGTCGTCGCGGGCTGACCGAGTTGCAGGTAGCCCAGCCCCACGTCCGACATGAACTTAAGCCGCGCGGCGGCCGCGGGCACGTCCGCGAACAACGCCAGCGCGTCTTCGACGGTCATGTCGAGCACCTGCGAAATATCATACCCGCGGTACTTGACCGCCAGCGTCTCGCGCTTGAAGCGGCGTCCGTGGCACGCGGGGCAGCGCACCTCCACGTCGGGAAGGAAATGCATCTTTACCGCGAGCGTGCCCGCGCCCTCGCACCGTTCGCAGCGGCCGCCCGGCACGTTGAACGAGAAGTGTCGCGCAGTAATGCGCCGCTGACGCGCTTCGGGCGTGGCGGCAAACGCCTCGCGGATGGGCGTGAAGGTGTCCGAATACGTGGCCGCGTTTGACCGCGGGATGCGCCCGATGTGCTCCTGGTCAATGGTGATGATCTTGTCGATGTGCTCCCAGCCCGTGATTGAGTCATGCTCGCCCGCCGCGGCCCGGCTGCCGCCCTCCCCGCCCGGATTGAGCCGCTGCCGCCCGGCCACGTCCACGATGTCGAATATCAGCGACGACTTGCCCGAGCCGGAAACGCCGGTCACGGCGACCAACAGCCCCAGCGGGATGCGCACGTCGATGCCGCGCAGGTTAAACTGCCGCGCGCCGCGCACCGTGAGCGCTTTGCCGTTGGGCGTCCGCCGGCGCTCCGGCGCAGGGACGCGGGCCGTGCCCGCAATGAACTGGCCGGTGACCGACTCGGACCGCGCTGCCACTTCGGCCGGCGTGCCCGCCGCGACGATCCGCCCGCCGTGCTTGCCCGCGCCCGGCCCGATGTCCACCAGGTAATCCGCCGCTCGCATCATGTCGAGATCATGTTCCACAACAAGGACGGTGTTGCCGAGGTCGCGCAGCCGGCGCAGGATGGTGATCAGCCGCGCGGTGTCGCGCGAGTGCAGGCCGATGGTCGGCTCGTCGAGCACGTAGAGCACGCCGGTCAGGCCCGAGCCGAGCAGGGATGCCAGTCGCAGCCGCTGGGCCTCGCCCGCGGACAGCGTAGGCGACGAGCGCTCCATCGACAGGTAGCCGACGCCCACCTCCAGCAGCCGCCCGACGCGCTCGTTCAGGTCGTCGAGGATCGCCCGGGCGAGCAGCAGCTCGTCGGGCGTAAAGCGCGCCGGCAGCGCCTTGAGCCACGCGTCCAGCTCGTTCAGCGGCAGATGCGCGATGCTGATGATCGTCTCGCCCGCAACGGTCACCGCGCGACTCTCCGGCTTCAGCCGCGTGCCTTCGCAGTCGCGGCACGGCTGCGTCGTAAAGAGCGGGTCCAGCTTCTCCAGGTACGCCGCGTTGGTCGCGTGCTCGTCATACCGGCGCTGCAGGTTGGTCACCACGCCCTCAAAGCGGCCCTGCCCGTTGGTCTGCGGCGCCTTGACGCCGGGGAAGTGGCGCTGAAACTGGGCGCTCTCCGTCCCGTACAGCAACAGGTCGCGCTCCGCCGGCGTGTACTCGCAGATCGGCTTGTCGGGGTCGAACTCGAAACCGTAGTGGCGGCCCGCGTTCTGCAGGATCTGGCCGTAGTAGTTCACGTGGAAATCGATCCAGCCCTCGATCGGATTCTGTGAGATGCTTTTGCTCTCGTCGACGAGCCGGCCGATGATCGGCTGGCGCACCACGCCGAGCCCTGTGCAGGTGGGGCACGCGCCCGCGGGCTTGTTGAACGAGAAGTTCGCCATGCCCATTTCGGGAATCGCCGCGCCACAGTGGGGGCACGGGTAGCTGCCGTCCGGGCTCTCGTCCGACTCATCCTCGACCTCGTCGCCCGCCTCCTCGAAGGTGGGCGGCGGTACATCCCCGCCGCACTGCGGGCAGGGCCGGTGTCCGAGCCGCGCCCACAGCACGCGTAGGTAAGTAAAGACCTCGGTGACCGTTCCCACCGTCGAGCGCGGGCTGTGGTTGGTCAGGTGCTGGTCGACGCTGATGGTCGGCGAAAGGCCCGTGATGGAGTCGACCGGCGGCTTGCTCAGGCCCATGGCGACAAAGCCGAGCGACTCGAGATACTGCCGCGTGCCTTCCTTATGCAGGATGTCGAATGCCAGCGTAGATTTTCCCGAGCCGGAAAGCCCGGTCAGAACGACGAGTTGATTCTTGGGGATGTCGAGGCTGACGTTCTTGAGGTTGTGAAGACGCGCGTTGCGGATCGAGATCGTCGTGTTCATGGCTTCTCCCCCAGGGCAGACGCCCCGCGATTCAGATGTATTGTACAACTACGCATGCCGACACTGGACGTCGCGCGACTTCACACCATGATGCCGGTGACACTCACTCGCGCGGCCGCGACCGGTGGCCCGGGAATGCGTATACTTCATAGCAGACTATTAGTCACAGGGGCAGTATTGTCATGAAACGCAACCAGTCAAGCCTCTCCGCCGCCGGAATCGCCATCGTCCGCGCGTTGGAGTCCGAGAAGCCGGCAGACGTCCGTCTCATCCATGATCCGTACGCCCGTCGCTTTGTGAACGGCGGCCTGTTTCATTTCGTCAACTTCTTCTATCGCCTCGGATGGGGCGAGCGCAAAGGGCCAGGCGTGTGGGAGTTCATCGTCGCGCGCGAGCGCTACGTCGACGATTATCTGCTCGCGCGGTTGAATGAGGGATTGGAGCAACTGGTCATCCTTGGCGCAGGTTTCGACGCGCGCGCCTACCGGTTCCAGGAACTCGAGCGCCAAGGCGTGCGCCTTTTCGAGGTCGACCACCCGGCCACGCAAGCCGCCAAGCTCGAAAAGCTGAAGACGATATTCGGCCAGGCGCCGGAGCGCGTCACCTATGTGGGCGTCGACTTCAACACGCAGAAGCTAGGGAAACGGCTGGCCGAGTGCGGCTATGAAGAGACGCGCAAGACGCTCTTCGTGTGGCAGGGAGTAACCCAATACCTCTCGCCGGAAGCCGTGGACGACACGCTCAGCTTCGTTCGCCACCACGCGGCGCCGGGCAGCAGCATCATCTTCGACTATGCCGAGCCCTCCACCGTGAATGGCGGTGGCGCGCACGGTGAAGTTCGCTCCATGCGGCGTTACAGCAGCCTGACCGGGGAGAAGCTCGTTTTCGGCGTGCCCGTCGACGAGATGGAGTCCTTCTTGCGCGAACGGGGCTTCACGCAAGTACAGAACGCGGATCACCGCGCTCTTGAAAAACTGTACTTCAGCAACGGCGCCGCGCCGCGGGCCGTGATGGAAGGCTACGCCATTGCGTCCGGTGTCGTGCCGGATTGAGGCCATAACGCATACGCCCTACCACCATGCTACGCGCCACGGCGTCCGCCCCGCCCTCCTTACGGTCGCGAAGGACCGCAAGCCCGTATACTAGTCAGGCAGCGGCGCGCCGTTGCGGACTGGAGGCCATTATGTTAGCGCAACCTGCCGCGATTACGCGCTCTGCCGCATCCCGCGCAGCGACACTCGTGGGTCGCCTCTTCTTCTTCGACAACCTGCGCATCGTCGCGATGGCGTTGGTTATCATGCAGCACGTCGGTCAGGTGTATGGTCCGACAGAGGGCGTCTGGATGATCCCCCCGCAGGCCGAGACTGCCTTCATCCTCGATCCCTTCTTTACCGTCAACCGCTCGTTCGGCATGAGCCTCTTCTTTATGATTGCCGGCTACTTTGCCGTCCTTTCCTGCGACAAGAAGGGGCCGCGCCCCTTTCTCAAGGATCGCGCGGTGCGCCTCGGCATCCCGCTCCTGGGCTGGGCCGTGTTCATGGCGCTGGTGCAGATATTCCTCATGCCAACCCCCGCGACCGGGAACAGGCTCGGCATTCCTTGGCCGGTCGAAGTCGCGCACATGTGGTTCGTCGAGCTGCTGCTGATCTTCTGCGCGGTTTATGCCGTTGCGCGTATGCTGCTGCCCGCGCGGCCGGCGCCCGCGCGCGACAGCCGCGTGCCGCCCGGGTGGGCCATCGTTCTCTTCGCGCTCGGGCTGGCCTTTGCGTCAGCGGTCGTCCGCATCTGGTACGACATGGACGAGTGGGTCTACGTCCTCGGCGTCATCAAGCTCCAGCCGTTCGACCTGCCGCGCGACCTCGCCTTGTTCATCGTCGGCATGCTGGCCGCGCGCCGCGATTGGGTCATGCGCTTCCCGTCGCGCTCCGGCCGCGTCTGGTTAGGCGTGGGCGTCGCGCTGGCCGCGGCATGGTACGCCTTCCGGCTCGCGTTTCCCGCCGGCATGGACGCAGACGAGCGTCTCGTTGGCGGCCTCTTCACGCTGTGGGAATCGTTCCTCTGCGTGGGCATGTGCATTGGCCTGACCGTGCTGTTCCGCGACCTATGGAACTGGCAGAACTCGCTGTTGAAAAACGCCGCGCAGGCGCAGTACGCCACCTACGTATTTCATATCGGCGTCGTGCTGGTGTTCCAGTGGCTCGCGATGCCGCTGGACGCGCCGCCGCTGGTCAAGTTCCTGCTCGTCAGCCTGTTCGCGGTGCCGGTCAGCTTTCTCGTGGGCTACTGGCTGCGCAAGCCCCTGCGGATGTAATGGCGACTCTCGCCCAGGCTCTATAACAGCTCCGCGGCCATCCGCGCGGCGAGTTCCTCCGCGCGGGCCGCATCCTCTTTGACCCCAATGCAGTTGTCCAGCGCGTACAGCCCCGCGACTTCTGCCTGCATGTACTCCATCTGCCGCTCGAACAGCGGGAATGTCAGGTCCACGTTCGTCGCGGCCTCGCCCCCGCACGTGAGCAGCAGGGCCGCGCGCTTGCCTCGCATCAGCGCCACCGCCACCTCGCCGCCCTGCCATTTCACCATGCAGTAATGCCGGTCGATGAGCGCCTTCATCTGCGCGGGCACGCTCCAGCAGTACACTGGCGCAGCGTACACAGTAAGATCCGCGGCGATTATCTGGCGGAGGACGCCCTCCGTGTCGTCCGACTGCGCGCAGTCGAGGTCCTCCAGCAGGCTCTGGCAGCAGTCGCAGCCCAGGCACCCTGCGATTTCGAGTTCGGCCACGTCGACGCGGGTCACATGGTGACCCGCGTCGACCGCCTTCGCTTCAAACCGTCGCAGCACCGCTTCCGTGTTGCCATGCTTCCGCGGGCTGCCGAGCAACGTCAGTATTTGCATACCTCTACCTCTCCGGCTGAAATCGTTGTAGAATGGCGCGATGTCGAAGCCGGGGCGCCCGGCTGCCATTTCGCGTCGGGAGACGGGTCATGTTTATTGCTACGCTTGGCGACGGCATCGAGTTGCGGCTGCTGGAGCTGCGCCATCTGCCGGTATATCATCAGCTCGTCGCGCGGAATTATACGCGCCTGTACTGGCTTCCGGGCGAACCGGCGCTGCACGATTCGGAGCGCCGCCTGCGGTCGGGCCTGTCGCGCTTTGCCGAGGGAACTGGTCTCGACGCGGGCATTTTCGAGCGCGGCGAGCTCATCGGCTTCGCCGGGTTATTCGACATCGACCCGGCGTTCAAAAGCGCGGAGATCGGCTACTGGATCGACCAGGGCGCGGAAGGCCGCGGCATGGCGCAGCGCGCAGCGACCGCGCTACTCCGCCACGCCTTCGGAGAACTCGGCCTGCACCGCGTCGCGCTCAAGTGCGCGGCCACGAACACCGCGAGCATGCGCGTCGCCGAACGCCTCGGCTTCAGGTTGGAGGGCCGCCTGATCAGGGCGGACCGGGTCGCCGACGAGTGGGTCGACTTCCTCATCTACGGGATGCTCGAAGAAGAGTGGCAGGCGCAGCAGGGGACGAGGCAGGCATGAGGCTCAAGCTAACGGTCGAGCAGGCTCTCGCGCTGCGGCAGCGCGGCCAGGCGCTCATCGCGCCGGGATTGCAGGTTAACGACGCGACGCGGGCAGCCGCGCGCCAGTCCGCCGGCTTTCAGGCCCAGGACTTGTTTGCCGCCACCCTCGGCGTGCGCGTGCGCTCCGAGAGGAGCGCCCTGGCCGACTTCGAGCGCAGCCGGCTCGCGACGAAATCGGTCGTCTGGACGTGGCTCATGCGCGGCACGCTCCACGTCGTCCCGACGGAAGACCTCGACTGGTATCTTGCCGTGGTGGGCCAACCGCTGGTTGTGGGCACGGCCAGGCGCCGCGCCGAGCTGGGGCTGGACGAGGAGACTTACCGGGCCGGAGTCAAAGTCATCCTGGACCGGCTGGAGCGCGATGGGCCGCTCATGCGCGAGGAACTGACGAGCAGCCTGGAAGGGGCCGGGCTACCCGCAGGGTACAGCATCGAGCGGCACCTGCTGTTTCGCGCCGCGCTCGAGGGGCTGATCTGCTTCGGCCCCGATCGCGGCGACGCGCCCGGCGCGCATCCGACGTTCACCCTGCTCGAAGCATGGCTCGGCCGGCCCCTGCGCCGCTTTTCCGAGGAGGAGCGCCCCGAGTTGGTCGCCCGCCTGGCGCGCCGCTACCTGTCCGCTTTCGCGCCCGCCGCCCTGCCCGACTTCTCCGCCTGGACCGGACTCAACATCCGCGACCTGCGCGCAGGCTGGGAGCTCGTTCTGCCCGAGTTGACGGAGGTGGATGTTGCGGGCCAAACCCTTTACGCGCCCGACGCTGCGCTCGCCGACCTCGACGACCCGCTTCCGCAGCCGCACGTCCGCCTGCTCCCTGCGTTCGACACCTACATCCTCGGGCACCGCAGCCGCGCCCTGATCGAAGACGGGACCTACACCGCGCAGATCAAGGGCGGAGGGATGCTGCCCCCAATAATCCTGGTCGATGGCCGCATCGCAGGCGTATGGCGCATGAACCGGAAAGGCCGCAAGCTGGCCATTACGCTCGCGCCCTTCGACGATTGGGGCGCCGAGGCGCAGCGGTTGGTCGAGGCGGAACTGGCCGACATCGAGCGATTCGTCGGCTGAACGCGTCCGATCAACCGCCAACTTCCCCGCGCATCCTCCTCCCCACCGGTGTTACACATCGTGCCGCGCCAGTCTGGCCATCGCAATCCGGGAGGAAGCCGCCTTGCCCACCAACACTTCGCCGTTCGACACCCTCGTCTCCATGCTCCGCACGCGCGCGGCCACACAGCCTGACGCGCAGGCCGCCGCGTTCCTCGACGACGAGCGCGATGCGGTGGAGCGCCTCACCTATGCCGGCCTCGACAGCAAGGCGCGCGCGATCGGCGCGGCGCTCCGGGAAGCCGGCGCAGCCGGTGAGCGCGTGCTCCTGCTCTACGCGCCCGGTCTGGAGTTTGTCGCCGCATTCTTCGGTTGTCTTTACGCCGGCGCGGTTGCCGTTCCCGCCTATCCCCCGCGACCGCGCAGCCTCGGCCGTCTGCGCGCAATGGTCGACGACGCCCGGCCCGTCGTCATCCTGAGCACGACCGACGTGCAGTCGCTCGTGGTCGACAGCCTGGCCGAAGAACCGGCCATCGCCGCGTTGCCCTGGGTGATCTCCGACACGCTTGACGCCGCGGCCCTTGCGCAGCAGTGGACCGAGCCCGACCTTCGCGCCGGCGACCTCGCGTTCCTCCAGTACACCTCCGGCTCGACCGCCACCCCCCGTGGGGTCATGGTCTCCCACCGCAACCTGCTCGCCAACTCGGCCCTGATTCAAACCGCGTTCGGGATGACCCCCGACTCGATCGGCTTGAGCTGGCTCCCGCTATATCACGACATGGGGCTTATCGGCGGAATCCTCCAGCCGATCTACACGGGCTTCCCGCTCATGCTGATGTCTCCCCTGACCTTCCTCCAGCGACCCTATCGCTGGCTCGAAGCAATCTCCCGAACCGGCGCGACCGCCAGCGGCGGGCCCAACTTCGCCTACGACCTCGCCATCCGCAAAGTCACGCCCGAGCAGCGCGCCCATCTCGACTTGAGCAGCTGGCGAGTCGCCTTCAGCGGCGCGGAGCCCGTGCGCGCAGAGACAATTCGCCGCTTCACCGAGGCGTTTGCTCCGTGCGGCTTCAGGCCCGAAGCGTGGTATCCGTGCTACGGCCTGGCCGAGGCCACGCTCTTCGTAACGGGCGGGCCCGCCGGACGCGGCGCGCGCTTCTTCAACGTCTCGGCCGCGGCGCTGGAGCAGGGCCGCGTCGAACCCGCAAGCGACGGCGAAGGTTCGCGCACCCTGGTCGCCTGCGGACGCCAGTGGCCCGATCAGCGCGTCCTGATTGTCGACGGCGAGACGCTGAAGCCGAAAGCTCAGCGCGAGGTGGGCGAAATCTGGGTTACCGGGAGCAGCGTGGCCGAGGGTTACTGGGGCCGCGCGGCCGAGAGCGCGGAGATCTTCCACGCGCAACCTGCTGGAACCGGAGACGGCGCGACCTACCTCCGCACCGGTGACCTAGGCTTCTTCGAGGGCGAAGACCTCTTTATCGCGGGCCGCAGGTGGAGGCGAGCCATGTCGCGCTGCGCGAAAACAGCGCGGCCGCGTTCTCGGTGGAGATGGGCACGGAAGAACGGCTGATCGTGGTGGCCGAGGTCGAACGCGAACACATGCCGGGACGCAAGGGCGCCGCGCCAGTCAGCGACATCGTTGCCGCAGCGCGCCGCGCCGTCGCGGAGCAGCACGCCGTTACGCTGCACGAGTTGGTCCTGATTAAGACCGGCCACCTGCTGCGGACGACGAGCGGGAAGGTGCAGCGACGAGCGACGCGGCAGGCCTATCTCGAAGGAACGCTGCCACGCGTCGACATCTAGCGAAGCCGGACAGCCGTCTCAGCGCGCCACCCACCGCATCCCGTCGCTGATCAGTTCGATTCGCCCGCGCTGATCGGTGCGCAGCACTTCGACCCCTTCCAGCCGCGCAAGCAATTCCGGCGCGGGATGCCCGAAGCGATTCTCCGCTCCCACGGAGATGATCGCAAGCTGCGGCTGCACCGCGGCCAGAAACTCGCGCGAACTGCTGGCGTGGCTGCCGTGGTGTCCCACCTTCACTACGTCCGCGCGCAGCGGCAAGCCCGCGGCCATCATGCTATCCTCCGCCTCCGTCTCCGCGTCGCCCGTCAGCAACAGGCTCGTCGCGCCGTAGTCGACGCGCAGGACAAGGCTGTCGTTGTTGCCCGTTTCCGCCGTCTCGGGCGCCGAGGCAGGGTTCAGCACGGTCAGCAGCACCCGGCCCGCCTTGATCTGCGCGCCCCGCGCCGCAGTCGTCCGCGAAATCCCCTCCGTCGCGCCGATCCATGCCGCGGCGGCAGCATCGCCCGTCGACACGGCATCCAGCGCCCCCGCGACCCGGTAGCGGTCGAACAGCGGAATCAGCCCCGCGCTGTGGTCCGTGTCCGGGTGCGTCAGCACCACCAGGTCGAGCGAGCGATCCCAGAAGGCCATGACCGCGCCCAACTCGGACGCGAGCGCGCTTGGACTCGGCCCGCCATCCACGAGGATCTGCTTTCCGTCGGGGGTCTGAATCAGAACAGCGTCGCCCTGCCCCACGTCGAGGAACCAGACGTGGAGTCGGCCTTTGGCCAGCCCGTCCGGCAGGCCGCGCAGCGCAAGCCACGCGACCACCGCGACAAAGCCCAGCGCCAGGAGCGGACGCGCCCCTGTAACCCATTTCCGCATATCGGCACCTATGTTAGGGATGAGCGACGTATGCGGAATCCCGCCGCCCGCGTTTGTCACCTATGTTATACTACCGCCCGGAAGCCGGGTTTCTGGGAGAAGCCCGGTTTCTCCGAGGCAAAGCAATCGTAACGACTCAAAAACACCCTGTCAAGGAGTGCGCATGGATCGGCAAAAGCCCTTAGTTGTGTACGGGACGCCCTGGTGTCCCGATTGCCGCCGCAGCAAGCAGTTTTTGGGCGAGCACCGCGTGCCCTACGATTACATCGACATCGATCAGGACCCGGCCGCGCAGGCGGAGGTCATGCGCCTCAACCGCGGCAACCGCAGCGTGCCGACGATCGTGTTCCCGGACGGCTCCTCCCTGACCGAACCGTCCAACGAAGAGCTGGCGAAAAAGCTCGGCCTGGTTTCCACCGCGCAATACGATTTCTACGACCTCATCATCATCGGCGCAGGCCCCGCCGGGCTGACCACTGCGATTTACGCCGCGCGCGAAGGAATCAAGACGCTGATTCTGGAGCGCGGCGCAGCCGGCGGGCAGGTCGGCAATACGCAGCACATGGAGAACTACCCCGGCTTCGACGAGGGCATCTCTGGCCAGGACTTCGCGGAGCGTCTCGTGCGACAGGCGAAAAAGTTCGGCGTCGAGGTCGTGCAGGCCAGCGGTGTGACCGGTCTTTCGCGCGAGGATCAATACCTGTGCGTCGGCACGCCCAATAAGGAGTACAGCGCGCGCGCCGCGCTGATCGCGACCGGCTCGAAGTACAAGCGGCTCATGGCGCCGGGCGAGCGCGAACTGATCGGCTCGGCCATTCACTTTTGCGCCATGTGCGACGCGCCGTTCTACCGCGGGAAAGACGTGCTCGTCGTCGGCGGCGGGAACAGTGGATTTCAGGAAAGCCTCTTCATCAAGCAGTACGCAAAGAGCGTGACCATCGTCGAGTTCCTCCCCGAGGTGCGCGCAAGCAAGCTCCTGCAGGAGGCCGTTGCGAAGGAACCCGAT
The DNA here is from genome assembly GCA_025454635.1 of Anaerolineae bacterium. Classification (GTDB taxonomy): domain Bacteria; phylum Chloroflexota; class Anaerolineae; order CG2-30-64-16; family CG2-30-64-16; genus JALOOB01. The sequence continues at coordinate 3,139 of JALOOB010000025.1, read as the reverse complement.
ATGAAGGTCGTCACCAACCGGCAGATCCAGGGCTTCCGCGCTTCGCGGGGCAAGTTGCTCGGCGTGGAGGTCATCGATCGCGCCAGCGGTCAGCAGGAGACGTGGCAGCCCGACGGCGTGTTCATCTTTATCGGCCTCACCCCCAACACCGAATGGGTCCCGCAGGAGATCGCCCGAGATCAGTACGGCTTCATCACGACCAACCTGAACCTCGAGACAAGCATTCCGGGCGTGTTCGCCGCAGGTGACGTGCGCTCGGGCAGCACCAAGCAGGCCGCTGCCGCGGCCGGCGAGGGCGCGACCGCCGCGCTAATGATCCGCGAGTACCTGCGCGAGCATTAGTGACGCAACCACCAAGAACCAAAGGAGGGAAGGTTCACGAAGCGACTGCAAGAAAACTTCGTGGGCCTTCGATCCTTCGATCCTTAGTGGTGAAAGAACTCTATGAACCATCGCATCATCTTCGGCGACAACCTCCCCGTCCTCCAGGCCATGCCCACCGCGTCGGTCGATCTGATCTGCATCGACCCGCCGTTCAACACGGGCAAGTCGCAGAGCCACACCCAGCTTCGGACGGAGCAGAGCGCGGATGGCGACCGGACCGGCTTCGGGGGCCGCCGGTATCGCACCTCGAAGGTCGCCACCCGCGCCTACGCCGACGCGTACGACGACTACCTCGCGTTCCTCGAACCGCGGTTGGTGGAGGCGCGCCGCGTCCTGGCGGAGACCGGCTCGCTCTATTTCCACATCGACTACCGCGAGGTCCATTACTGCAAAGTCCTGCTCGACGGCATCTTCGGCCGCGACTGTTTTCTCAACGAGATCATCTGGGCCTACGACTACGGCGCGCGCACCACCCGCCGCTGGCCCGCCAAGCACGACAACATCCTCGTGTACGTGAAGGATGCGAGCCGGTATCTCTTCGACGTAGACGAAATCGAGCGCATCCCGTACATGGCGCCGGACCTCGTCGGACCGGAGAAGGCCGCCCGCGGCAAACTGCCAACCGACACCTGGTGGCATACCATCGTGCCGACCAACGGCCCGGAGCGAACCGGCTACCCCACGCAAAAGCCAGTCGGCATCCTCAAGCGCATCGTCGCGGCGTCATCGCCGCCGGGCGGCCATGTCCTGGACTTCTTCGCGGGTAGCGGCACGACTGCCGCGGCTTGCCTCGCGCTTGGCAGACGCTTCACTCTCGTGGACAATAACCTCGCCGCGCTCGAAGTGATGGCGCGACGTTTCGCCGGCATTCCCGACATCGAATGGATCGGCTTCGATCCATTCGCTCAACAAGGGACGAAGGACACATGAGAATCCTGATTGCAGCCGATATGGAAGGGATCACCGGTGTGGTCCATTTCGACCAGGTCACGCCCGGCCACGCCGAGTACGCGCGCTTCCGCAAGCTGATGACCGACGACGTCAACGCGGCCGTTCGCGGCGCGTTCGCCGCGGGCGCGGACGAAGTCATCGTCAGCGACGGCCACTGGAACGCGACCAACATCCTGATCGAGAGCCTGGACCCGCGCGCCCGGCTCAACTCCGGCAGCCCGCGCCCCTACTCCATGATCGAAGGCATCGACTCCGGCATCGACGGCGTCCTCTTCATCGGCTACCACGCCCGCGCCGGCACGCCGCACGCCATCCTCGACCACACCTGGTCGAGTTCACGCGTCGAAGGCGTGTGGTTGACCCCGGCCGGTGGCGAAAAGCTCGCCATCGGCGAGATCGGGCTGAACGGCGCGGTCTGCGGGCACTTCGGCGCGCCCGTCGTCATGATCTCCGGCGACCAGTCCGCCTGCGCCGAGGCCGAGGCGCTCTTCCCCGGCATCGTCACGGCAGTGGTGAAGCAAGCCAAGGGGCGCAACGCGGCCGAGTGCCTGCCGCCCGCGGAAACGGCCGAGATGATCGAGCAGTGCGCGGCGAAAGGCGTCGATCACCTCGTCGCTGAGCGGCCGCCTAAGCCGCTCCGGCTCCAGGGACCGATCACCGTCGCGGTCGAGTACGTCAAGTCCGAAATGGCCGACGACGCGGCCATCCTGCCCGGCGCGCGCCGCGCCGAGGGCAAGGTCGTCGAGTTCGTCGCTCAGGACATGCCGGAGGCGTACCGCGCGTTCCGGTCGCTGGTCGGCCTCGCGTGATCATCGTCGACCTCGGCGCCCTGCCCGACCCCGCGCGCGAGGAGGCCGCGCACCTGCTCGTGGATGGGTTCCGCGAGCATTGGCCCAACGCCTGGCCCGACATGGAAAGCGCGCGGCAGGAGGTCGAAGAGGCGCTTGAAGCGGAGAAGCTGTGCTGCGCGGCGGTAGACGATAGCGGCCGCGTGCTCGGCTGGGTGGGCGGCATCCCCGGCTATGACGGCAACGTGTGGGAGCTGCACCCCCTCGTCGTCGCGCCCGCAAAGCAGGGCAAAGGCATCGGACGCGCGCTCGTCCGCGACCTGGAAGATCGGGTGCGCGAGCGCCGCGGGCTGACGCTCTGGCTCGGCACGGACGACGAGGACGACATGACCTCTCTATCCGGGGTCGACCTGTACGATAATCTGCCGGCCAGGCTGGCGAGCGTGGAGGACCGGAAGGGCCACCCGTTCGGGTTCTATCGCAAGTGCGGTTTCGTGATCGCGGGCGTAGTGCCCGACGCGAACGGCCGCGGCAAGCCGGATATTCTGATGGCAAAACGCATCGAGCCGCGTTAAGCGGCCATTTGGAGCGACACAGTTCATGGTAGCGAATCGGAGATTTGCGTTCTTTGCTTGGGGCGTGCTGGCGTACAACGTCCTGGTGATCCTCTGGGGCGCGTTCGTGCGCGCAACCGGCTCCGGCGCGGGCTGCGGCAGCCACTGGCCCCTGTGCAACGGCGACGTCCTGCCGCGCGCGCCCGCGCTGGAAACCGTGGTCGAGTTCTCCCACCGCGTCACGTCCGGGCTCAGCCTTATCCTCGTCCTTGCCCTGATCGTCTGGGGCTGGCGCATCTACAAGGCGGGCAGTCCGGTCCGCAAGACCCTCGTCGCGTCCGGCGTCTTCATCATCGTTGAGGCGCTGATCGGCGCATGGCTCGTGCTCGCCGGCCTGACCGCCGAGAACGACTCCATTGCGCGCGCCGTCTCGATGGCGCTGCACCTGGTCAACACCTTCCT
>JALOOB010000532.1 GCA_025454635.1 Anaerolineae bacterium | reverse complement strand
GCCAGTTGCCCGCCGTCGATCAGGATAGCATCGCCGTGCACGAACGACGCGTCGTCCGAAAGCAGAAACGCGATCACGGACGCCACCTCTTCCGGCGTGCCCGTCCGCCGCAGCGGGATTTTGCGCTCGATGTAATCGTTGATGAACTCTTCGCTGTCCATGGCCTCCGTGCTCTCGGTGACGATGTAGCCGGGGCACACGCAGTTAACGCGAATTCCTGCGGGGCCGAGTTCGAGCGCCAGCGTCTTCGTGAGCAGGACGACTCCGCCCTTGGCCGCATTGTAATGCGCGTAGTTCCGCTCGCCCGCCAGCCCGTTCGTGGACGCAAGGTTGACGATGACGCCTGCCCCTTGCGCCTTCAACGCCCCCACCGCAGCCTGCGTCATCAGAAAAGTCCCGCGCAGGTCGACGTTCATAATGGCGTCCCAGCGCGCCTCGGTGATCTCCTCGAAGGGGTCTTCGTAGTAGATGCCCGCGTTGTTGACGAGCCCGTCCAGCCCGCCCAGCTTCTCGACCGCAAAGCGCACGGTCGCCAGGTTGTCGGCCTTCTGCGACACGTCCGCCGCGAACGGATAGACCGCCGCGCCCGTCGCTTCCCGGATTCCCGCGGCAGTCGCTTCCGCCGCCTCCGCGGTCAGGTCCGTCAGCACAATCGCCGCGCCTTCCTCCGCCAGCCGCAGGGCGTCGCCTTGCCGATGCCGTTCGCGCCGCCGGTGACGATAATCCGCTTGCCCTTGAGTCCGCGCATCATTGCCTCCTCGATGAAGACCGGTAAGAGCTTTAGGGAGACGGGCTGCCCCGCAGCCCGCCGTCATTACGGTGATTGCGTTTCAGGTCAGGCGCAGCCGTCGCGGAGCATCCTGAGCGGAGCGACCGCAGAGAGCGCAGTCGAAGGACGCGCTCGCGCCGACTTGAAACGCGTCCATTATAGCCCCAACGTTGACAGGAAATCCAACCATGCCCTACACTGCCCGCATCGCCGCCCACCCACTGTCGAGGATATTCCAATGAATCACCGCGAAAACCTCCTGCGCTGCGTGCGCTTCGAGCGCCCGGACACCATCCCGATGATCTTTCTCATCAACCCCGCGTGCTGGCAGCACTACCCCCACGACGCGCTGCAGGAGTTGATGGAGGCGCACCCCTACCTCTTCCCCGGCTTCCGCGCCTCTCCGACCTACACGCCGGAGTTCTCGTCCGTCCAGCGCAAGGACGCGCCCTACCTCGATCCGTGGGGCTGCGTCTGGCATACGTCTGAAGACGGCATCACGGGCGTCGTGACCGAGCATCCCCTGGCCGACTGGGCTGCGTTCGAGGGGTACGAGGCCCCCGACCCGGACGTGACCGACGGCCTCAACCCGATCGACTGGGCCGCGGTCCGCGACGCGCTGGCGAACGACCGGGCGAGCGGTCGCCTCGCGCAGGCATCGCTCCGCCACGGGCACACCTTCCTCCAACTCAGCGACATCCGCGGCTACCAGGGCCTCATGTACGACATGGCCGACGAGGAGCCGCGGCTCCGGCGCCTGATCGCCATGCTGGAGGAGTTCAATCTCGCCGTGGTCGAGCGGTGCATCGCGGCCGGCGCGGAGTGGATGTCCTACCCGGACGACCTCGGCATGCAGGTCGGCCCGATGATCCCGCCCAAGTACTTCCGCAAATACATCACCCCGAGCTACCGGCGCCTGATGCAGCCGGCCCTCGACGCAGGCTGCGTCGTCCACATGCACTCGGACGGCGACATCCGGCTGCTCGTCGACGACATGGTCGTCAGCGGCGTGGAGGTGGTCAACCTGCAGGACCGCGTCAACGGCATCGACTGGATCGCGGGTCGCCTCGCGGGCCAAGTGTGCATCGACCTGGACATCGACCGGCAGGAGGTCACTGTCAACGGGCGGCCGGAGGATATCGACGCCCTGATTCGCGAGGAAGTGAGCAAGCTCGGCCGCCGCGAAGGCGGGCTGATGATGATCTACGGGCTTTATCCTGGCGTCCCGCTGGCGAACGCCGCAGCGTTAATGGACGCCATGGAGCGCTATGCGAGCTTTTTTTCACAGTGAAATTAGGTTTTAGGGATTTGACAGCGGTCGCGGTGGTATGTTAATATCCATTCGCCTCTATTGAATTGGCCCGAACTGGCGCAGCCTGACACCGTAGCGAATCCAGATGATCGTCGACCGGCGATCAAGGCCGGTCCAACTTACGTCCGCACTCCTTTCCGCGTTGACATCTTAGTGCTGCCAGTCTGGCAGCGGACTCCTCACCGGCAACGTGAGGTCCTATTCGCTTGCGCGTCGAGCGTGTGAAGCCGAACGGCTTCGCACGCTTTTCATTTCTGCTGCTTGTCTCGAAATGCATCCGCACAAGGAGGTTCAGATGACGAGAAAATACGGTGTCGGCATCGTAGGCGCCGGCTGGGTTGCGGGCGAGTACGTTAAGGCCTTCCGCGACCATCCGCTCACCCACGTGGTGGGCATGTATAACAAGACCCCGGAAAAGGCAACGCGCCTGATGAAGTCGCTCGGAGTCGATGGTAAGGAATACAGCTCCTTTGAGCAGCTCCTCGACGACGAGAACATCAATATCCTGGTTCACTGCGCGCACGCCGACTCGCGGCCCGACATGGTCAGCCGCGCGGCGCTGTCCGGCCGCCACGTCGTCATCGAGAAGCCCATCAGCCTCACCAAGGAAGGCACCGCCCAGGTGCGCGAGGCCGTCACAAAGACCGGCGTGAAGTCGATCTGCAGTTGCGTCCTGCGCTGGAACCC
>JALOOB010000254.1 GCA_025454635.1 Anaerolineae bacterium | reverse complement strand
AGAACGAAGAGCGGGTTGCCGCCGGTCCAGCGGTAGAGCTTCTCCCGGAACTCGAAAAGCAGGCCGTTGCGCTCCCGATCCACCAGCGCGTGGACGAACTGCCGCGCGGTTCGCTCGTCGCGCGCGTCAAGGTCGACGCTGACATCGCCGTAGTTGCGCTTGATCTCCGCAAGGACATTCTCCAGGAAGTGCTGGTCTGATCCTTTGTCGGCAGTCCGCGCGCTCAAATCTGCGGGACGATAGGTGCCCACGACGAGGATGCGGCTGTTCGCGATGCGCCGGGAGAGGTGAAACAGCAGATCGGAGGAAGAGATGTCGATCCATTGAAGGTCGTCCAGGATCACGAGCAGCGGTTGCCGCCGGGCGAGCTCGACGAGGAAGCGGGCGTACTGCTCGAAAATCTGCTCGCGCTGCACCGCAGGCTGGGGGAGCGCGCCGGCTGGTCGCTCCCGTTTCAGCAGCGCGATGACCTTTGAATCGATGCCGGCTTGCTCGGCAACCGCCTTGCCGATTTTGGCTGCGAGACCTGCGCCCGGCACAAGCACGCCGATCAGGTCGGGGCCTGCGTCGATCAGCGCCCGGATTGAAGCGCCGAGGAAGCGCTCCAGCCGGGTGGCGCCTTCCTGGGAGATCGCGCCCTGGGCTACCTTCGCTTCGAGGTCGCCCGTCAGGAGCGCCAGCACCTCGCGGAACGGCAGGAACGGTTCGCCGCCACCGGTCTGCGCGTTGCAGTCGCCCACCGCGACAAGCAGATCGCCGTGTAAGGTTTGGCTGCGCCGCGTAAACTCGCGCGCGAGGGCCGTCTTGCCGCTCCCCGGTTCGCCCGCCAGGAAGCACATGCGCCCTTGCCCGGACAATGCCTCGCTCAGATATCCATCGAGGCGGGACAACTCGGCTTCCCGACCCACAAACGCCGTTTCGCTCACCGTCACTCTCCGTTCGCGGAAGGGAGCAGCGGGCGCGCTGCGCAATGTCTGTAGGAGCACCATTTTAGCGCGTCCTGGCGCGGCAGACAAGCCCTTCTGCGCGGCGAGCGCGGCTAAGGCCGCTTCGGTGTCTTCGGGTGCTTCTTCGTCGGTTCGGGAGTGGGGGTCGGCGGATCCAGCGGCGGCGTATCTGACGGCGCAATCGTGGCTGTCGGCTCCTCGACGGCGGTTGGCGGCAGCGCGGTAAAGGTCGGGGCCGGCGTCTCGGTTGGGGTCGGCGGAGGCGGCGTCGGCGTTGCGCTGGGCTGGCGGGTTGCCGTTGCTGTCGGCGGAGGCGGCGTCGGCGTCGCGCTTGGCTGCCGCGTTGCGGCGGTGGGCGGAAGCGGCGTCGGCGTTGCGGTTGGCGGCAAGGTTGCCGTGGCCGACGGCAGAGGCTGGGTTGGCGTCAGACCAGGTTCGACCGTCCACGTTGCCGAGGGTTGGGGCCACGTAGGCGTCGCCATCGGCACAGGCGTAAGGCCCTCTTCACCTGGATTGCGGACGGGCGTTGCCTCCGGGGGCTGGGCTGTCGCGCTGGGAAGGCCGGCTGTGGGCTCAGGGTGAGTTGGCTGCGCTTGCGCGGTGGCGGTGACACCCGAGCGAGCAGGCGGGCTCGCGGTCCCCTGCGTCGAATACGGCGCCGGCGTGGTCACCTTCGGTTCGGCGCTTGCCTGGACGGGGCGGGTTGTGTCGAGAGATGGCGGCACCGCCGGGGCTTCATCGGCGCCCAGGGCGTCAGGAATCTCCAGCGGTCTCAGGCCGAGCAGGCCGCCCGCGCCCGGCAGTGCCGTCGCCGCGGGTGCGGGAGTCTGCCACAGCGCTGCGACGACATCACCGATTTCGTCCGGCTGAGTCTCGGCCTGCTGCGCTAGCTTCAAGCAGTTCTGCGTTTCAAGCTGGGCCGCTCTCAGACGGCTGCCCGAGCGGGCCGCCGCCAGCCGTTCAATTCCTTCGTCGATCCGGCCCCCTTGACAGAGCGTCACCCCCAGCACAAGAGTGTACCAGTCCGCCCAGCCGTTGGTGTCACGCGCTAACCGAACTGCTTCTTCGTAATCCCGGGCCGCATCGTCGTACTGCTCAAGGCAGAAGTGGGCGTTGCCGCGCGAATACCAGGCCGCGGCCAGCGCGGGGTTCAGGGCGACCGCGCTTTCATACGCAGCCAACGCAGCTGCGCAGTCGCCCGCGCTGTAGTCGAGATTGCCCAGCCCGATATAGGCGACGGCCTGCCTGACATTGTGCTGGAGGGACGACTGGTACGAGCGGCGCGCTGCTTCCACATCCCCCAGGCTCGCCTGCGCTCGGCCGAGCGCGAGATGGAAAAGCGCGCGCACCTGAGCCGAATGGGCTTCCGGTGGGGCTGCGGAGGCGCGTTCGAGCGCAGACTGAAATTCCCGCGCCGCATCAGCATACCGGCCGAGGTGAAGGTAACGCATCCCGAGGATGTAAGCGCTGAACCCTTCGACGCGGTTCGCGGCGATGGCGCCCATCCCGGAACTCTGGTCTTCGGTCAATGAAATCTCGCGCCAGGCCGGCACACTGTCGTACCACAACTGCCCACCCGGCAGCTCCACGACCGAAATTAAAGGATTGAAGGCATCCACTGACGCCTGGTCGACGCGTCCCCAGATCATCAGATCCACGCTCTCGCGCAGCGCAAAGTCCCTCGCTTCGCTCGCGCTCCGCACCTGGGGCGCAAGAACGACAGCGATCTCCCCTTTCAGATCCGGGCGCGCATCGATCTCGCCGCGCAGGCTTCGCGCAATCTGCGCCGCGATCTCCGTCCCCGCTTGTGGCTGCGGAGAATCCCGTTCGTCGAGGAATGCGGCAACGGCGATGCGGTACTCCGGCGCGCGAGAAGGCCCGAAAGCCCCCAGGTTCGCCGTAAACAACAGGAAGGCGGCAGCGAGGGCTGCGACGAGGAGCGCGGCCAGACCGATCGTCGTTGCCGCCTGTGTTCCTTTGAATCGCGCTGGCATCTCTTTCTCCTCGGCTCGGGTCACCGTCGGCGCGCGTCCTGGTGGATTGGGTGATTGCGAAATGATACGCAATTAGTTTTGTTTACCTGCCGATTCTACCGCGTGGGGCAGCTCTCTCCGGTAAGCCGTAGTCCGGTTTCGACAATTCGATAGTCTGCGGAAGCGCCGGCAGGGCAACGCAACTGGAACGCGGCGCTCTTGACTAGGCCCCACCCGGCGCTATAATTCGGCGCGATTACGCGGAATTAGGAACAAAGGAGTGAACCGTGACGGAGCCAAAGGCGAAGGCCATCCACTATACCGACGTGCCGGCGGAGACATTTGGCGACGAAGCGCCGGGCGTAACAATTCGCTGGGTGATCGACGAGCAGGCGGACGGCGCGCCGAATTACGCGCTGCGCGTCATCGAGGTGCAGGCGGGCGGTCACACGCCGAAGCACACGCATCCGTTCGAGCACGAGAATTTCGTCGTGGATGGGGAGGGGCGCGTGCTGATCGACGACGAGTGGCACGAGGTCGGGCCGGGCAGCGTTGTCTTCGTGCCTGCCGGCGTCCTGCACACCTACGAGAACACAGGAGACGGCCCGTTCCGATTCTTGTGCGGCATTCCGACCTCTCGCCACCAGCGCTCCGGCGCCTGCTAACTGACACCCCGCGCCCGCGGGAAGGAGTCTCGATGCCGACCGTACAGACGCCCGACTGGGTGAAAGACGCCGTTTTCTACCAGATTTTTCCCGATCGCTTCGCGCGGTGCGACCAGGCGCCAAAGGCGAGCAACCTGCAGGAGTGGGGCGCGCCCCCCACCTTCCACGGCTACCAGGGCGGCGACCTGCTCGGGGTGGCGGAGCGGCTGGACTATCTGGCGGAACTGGGCATCAACGCGATCTACTTCAACCCGATCTTCCAGTCTGGCTCAAATCATCGCTATCACACGCACGATTACTACCAGGTCGACCCGATGCTGGGCGGGAACGCCGCGCTGCGCCAGCTGCTCGACGAGGCGCACGCGCGAAACATCCGCGTGATCCTCGACGGCGTGTTCAACCATGCGAGCCGAGGGTTCTTCCAGTTTCACGACATCCTGGAAAGCGGCGCGGAGTCGGCCTACATCGACTGGTTCACCGTCCACGATTGGCCGCTGCGTCCGTATGGCAGCAAGCAGCCCAACTACGCGGCCTGGTGGAACAATCCAGCCCTGCCGAAGTTCAACACGAACACGCAGGCCGTGCGCGACTTCATTTTCGGCGTGGCGCGGCATTGGGTGGAGTTCGGCATCGACGGCTGGCGTCTCGACGTGCCGCAGGAGATTGACGACGACGCGTTCTGGCAGGAGTTTCGCCGGGTGGTGAAGGGCGCGAACCCGGATGCGTACATCGTGGGAGAAATCTGGGGCGATGCGGAGCGCTGGCTGCAGGGCGATCAGTACGACGCGGTGATGAACTACGGCGTGTCACGCGCGGCGCTTGGCTTGTTTGCGCGGGAGACTTTCGACCGCGAGTACCGGCCGGGCGGGTTCAAGCTGACGCCGCTTGGCGCGCGGGCGTTTGCGCACGAGGTGCAGCGCCTGATGGAGATGTATCCGTGGGAGGTGACGTCGGCGCAGTTCAATCTGCTCGACAGCCACGATACCGCGCGCTTTATCCACCAGGCGCGCGGTGACTGGGAGGCGCTGAAGCAGTCGCTCCTTTTCCTGATGACGGTGCCCGGCGCGCCGTGTCTCTACTACGGTACGGAAGTCGGCATGACCGGCGGCCCCGACCCGGACTGCCGCCGCGCTTTCCCCTGGGACGACATGAACACGTGGAACAAGGACGTCTTCGAGTTCACGAAGGCTGCGATACGACTGCGCCGGAGCAACCACGCGCTGCGCCGGGGCCGGTACGTTGCGCTTTACGCGCACGAGGACGTGCTGGCATTCGCGCGCAGGTCGGAGCGGCAGAGCGCGTTGGTCCTGTTTAACGCGGGGCGGGAGCCGCGCGCGGTCACGCTTGACGTCGAGGAGATCCTGCCCGACGGCGCTCTGACCGACGTCTGGGCCGGGTTGCAGGGACGCGTGTCAAAGGGCACGCTGCGTCACGTGGAGCTGCCTGCGCGCAGCGCCGCGGTTTTCGTGAACCGGCAGGAGGCGTGACGGGGCTGTTGCGCGGGGCGGCGCGATGAACGGGGGCGATCCTGCGCCCTTGCGCGGCCTTGTGGAGCATCACCGGGCCGACCTGCCCGGCGGAAAGCCGGCGCGCATCCGGCTGCACGTTGTCACTGCCGGGCCGGAGGACGGGCCGCCGGTCGTCCTGCTGCACGGTTTCCCGGAGGCGTGGTTCGCGTGGCAGCACCAAATCCCGGTGCTGGCGGGGGCTGGATTCCGCGTGCTGGCGCCCGACATGCGCGGGTACAACCTCTCGGACAAGCCGGAGGGGATTGACAAGTATCGCATCGAGCACTTAACCGGCGACGTAGCCGCGCTGATCCACTGGGCGGGCGCGCAGCGCGCCGTCGTTGTCGGCCACGACTGGGGCGC
>JALOOB010000253.1 GCA_025454635.1 Anaerolineae bacterium | reverse complement strand
GAAGAGCACGGTCGCGAGAACGGTCGCGAGCAGCGCAATCCCCTCGCGGGAAGCAGCCCCATTCATGGGGCGCAGCTCGGTAGCCCGGACATTTATGTCTGGGCGGGAATCCGGACGTCTATCATCCACCTCCTCGGCGCGCTCGCGCAGCTGTTGGCGCCAGGTGAGAATCAACCCCGCGGCGGGCAGAATGAGCAGCATCACCGCCAGCGGCCACCATGGCGTGAGCGGCCCTTCGAGGTGGCCCACCGTGTAGGCCGACAGGTGCCGCGCCAGGTCCCACCGTGTAGGCCGACAGGTGCCGCGCCAGGTAGGCAATCAACCCCAGCGGCCTGTCCGCGTCCTCGACCACTTTCTGACTCACGTAGAGCGTCAGGCGCGGCGCAGCGTAGATCACCCACGGCAGGTAGAGCAGCGCCGCAATGCCTTGCAGCGCGAACCACCGGGCGAGGGCGCGCGCCTCGCGCCGCCAGCGCCACAGCGCATAGAGTGTCAGCCCGATGGGCAGAAAGACGGCGTAGTATTGCGTGTAGAGCGCGAGGGTGACGAGCGCGACGTAGGCGACCGCCGCGAAGGAGCGTCCAGAGCGGGGCGACCGAAGGGAGCGCAGTCGAAGGACGCCCGCGTCCTGTTCGGACAGCACCTCCCACGCGGCCCATAGGATGCCCGCGCTCAGCAGCGCCACCAGCCCGTACATGCGCACTTCCTGGCTGTAATAGATGTGCAGCGGGTTGATGGCGAACAGTAGGGCGGCGATCAGCGCGGCGCGTTGGGAACTGAGGATGCGCCGCGCGGCCATGTAGACGACCGGAACGGCGAGGACGCCGAAGACCACCGACAGCATTCGCAGGCTGACCGGGCCGGGGCCGAATGCCTGCGCCCACAGGTGGAGCAGCGCGTAGTAGAGCGGCGGGTGGATGTCCTCCGCGGTCAGCCGCGCCATCTCGGGGAGAGAGTGCGTGGCGAACCAGGCGGAGTAACCTTCATCCCACCACAGGGGCTGGAAGTCGAGGCGCGCCGCGCGCAGCGCCAGCGCGAGCGTCACGCCCGCCAGCAGGACCGCTGCCAGGGGGGCGTGACGCTGTCGCGCGATCGACGCGCGCGCCGCTTGCGCGGGATGAGGGATCTCCCCGTCTACCGCTGCTTCCATTCGATAATCGCGATGCGGTTTGCCTCGCCAGAGACCGTAAACGTGTAGGCGTCGGAGACCTGGTTGCCGCCCTCGATCAAGTAGGCGGTGTACGCGCCGTCCGCTGCCGGCAGCTCGACCTTGCAGCCGTCGTTATAGAGGTATTCGGACGAGTAGCCCGAATCGCCGCGCGCCAGGTTGCCCGTAAAGGGCTGCTCCTTGAGCACCGCGCCGCCCTGCAAAACGCGAATGGTTCCGGGAACAAGTCCGTTGCCGGCGGAATTGAGGACGAAGCACCACACGGACACATACGGGTTCGTGTTCGGTCGCAGTTGCGCCTTGCCCGTCAGGCCGTATTTGACGCTCGGCTGTGGCTGCGGCGCAGGCTGCTGGGGCTGCGGTTGAGGTTGGGGCTGCGCGGGCCGCGGCGCGGCCGGGCGCGCGGTCGGCGCCGGCGCAGCGGTCGGCGGCTGCGGGATGTTCTGCGCCACCTGCACCGCATCCCCGCTCGTCACCGCGACGTTCGCGCCGGTGACCCAGCCGGTCTGCCCGTTGTAGTCGAACTGCCACCAGCTCCCGTCATCGTTCTTGCCCGTAACAGGGAAGCTCTGCCCGTTGGTCAGCCGTCCGATCACGGGGAAGAGGGTGCCGGGGCCGCTGCGTACGTTGAGCGACGCGCTGCTCACGGTGAACACGGCGGGCTCAGGGGTCGGGCTGGGTTCCGTAGTCGGCGTCGGCGGTTCCGCAGTCGGCTCCGCGGTCGGCGCGGCTGCCTGATCATTTGTTCCTTGCGCCAGCGCGCCTTCCTCCGCCGGAGCAGGTGTCGGCGTCAGAGTCGGTTTCTCGATCGTGGCGGTGAACGTGGGCCGCAACGTCTTCGTCGGGACGGGGGTGTTCCGTGAGACTTGCGCCACCCGCGCCGCGCACCCGGTCAGGCCGAGCGTCAGCGCGAGGAATGCCACCGCGATGGCTACCCAATTGCGCACGCGCATGATGATTCTTCCTCCTTGAGTCGTCCGTGTAGTTGTGGGGGGTGTTACGCTACGGGTCCTGCGAGCAGGACCCGTAGCGCCCTGGCCTTTCATCGGGCCAGAAGGTATGCGATATAGACCACCAGGTTCCGGTACGAATCGCCCTTGGTCGTGAACTTCGTGACCGGCGAGACGCGGAAGCCGCCGGGCCGGGCGAGATAGATCTCCCAATCGGCCTCACCGGCTTCGTACTTTTCGAATTTCAGGTTGTACTCGTATCCGCCCTCGACTGGACTGGTCTTGTCAAATGGCCGGTCGTCGAACGACTGCAGGTTGTCGCTGACGTCAACGCCGTCGCGGGACACCTTCAGAATGTAGCGGCCGAGCGGCCGCTGATTGTCAGCCGGACCTTCGTGCACCTTGACCCAGATGGTCATGCGCCCGTCGTCTCGTCGGATGGGGAACTCGGGTCCGCGCGCGATGTCAAATGGCGGCAGCGGCGTGCCCACCGGACCCGGCGTCGCAATCGGGCTCTGTCCGGCGCCCGGCTGCTGAACAACTGGCGCGGGCCGCTGCGTCGGCGGGACCGGAATCGCTGTCGGTGGCGGCGTGAGCACGGGCGCATTCTTCGCCTCGTTCTGGACGTCAACCTGATCCGCCGCCACCCACACCGGCTGGTTGGCGAGACAGCACACCTGGTACCAGGCGTTGTCCGCGGTCCGCCCGAGGATGAAGAGCTGCTCACCCTGCTTCGCCTGCCCGATCCGCTCATAGTCCGTCCCCGGACCGCGGCGGCCGTTCAGGTTCGCCGGCTTCACGACCACGAACGGCGTCGGCTGACCCGCGACGCTCGCGCCCCCGCGCTCAATAGGCGTGGCCGTAGGGGGTCGCAAGGTCGGCGTGGGTGACGGCGTAGGCGTGTCCGTCGCAAAGAGCAGCAGATTCGTCTCCCCCGCCACGGTCTGCCCGCCCGCCGCAGACGCGCTTGCGCCGGTCGTGGCTTCGACCGTGACGCCCGGCGGCAGCGTGCCGCGCACCACCAATCCGCCCGCAGGCGTGAGCGCGCCGGGCAGCGGCGTGAAGGTGGGCCGCCGGGTTTTCGTCGGCGTGGCGTTCCCCCGGGCCACGAACCCCGTCCCTGCCGAGCAAGCAACCAGGATGATGGCCAGGAACGCAACGGCCAGCAGCAGCGCAACGCGAACGCGCGGTTTCTCGCTCATGGCGCGCTCGTGAACGTCATGTGATACCACTTCGGGTTGGTCGCGCTCGTCGTGATCCGCACCGGCGTCGATAACGGCTTGCCTGCGCCGTCAGTCGCGGTCACTTCCCACACGTCGTCGCCCAGCGGCACCATCACCCCGTTGCTGTCCCACTTCACGTTGCTGCGGATGCAGATGAGCCCTTTGCGCGGGTTCGGGCAGTCCACCGGGATGTTGACCGGCTTGCCATCATCTGGGTATTGCAGCACATACCAGAACCACGACGTCTGCGACCCGACCGTCAACCATTCCTGGCCGGTCGACGTCTTGCGGATTCGCAGTTTATAGCCGTACAGGGGCGTCGCGCCGTTGTAAATCACCGAGTCGATACGGAAGAAGTTGTTCCCCGGATTGGGGAATTCGCGGACCGCGCCTTCGAGCCGGAACGGCCAGGCGAAGGTGGGCGTTGGCGCGGGAGTGGCGGTCGGCGGGGGCGGGATCGGCGTCGGCGGGGGCGGCGGGATGTTGACGACCTCCGCAACCGCGTAGATCGGGCCGATGGCTTCGACGACTGCGTCCGCGATCCAGACGTCCTGGCCGTTGACGCAGCAAACCTTCCACCAGTCGCCGTCGCGGTTCCGGCCGACGACGGTGATCTCGGTCCCGGCCTTCAGCTTCGTGACGACAGGATAGAACGGGCCGGGTCCCTGGCGGACGTTGGCGTTATCGACCGTCACGCGCACGGTGACGGGTGGCAGCGGCGTGCCCGTATTGGTGGGCGTAGCGGTTGGCGGGCCGGGCGTCCAAGTGGGCGGCGGCGGAACAGTTGGCGGGCCGGGCGTCCAGGTGGGCGGCGGCGGCGGGGTTGCGGTCACAATGACCACCACCACGGTCTGCACGCCGACCGGACCCCCGGGTTGCACCGGCACGAAGATCTGGTTTTGGCCGCCGGGCACGAACACTTGCGGCGCCGCGCTGCCACTCGCCTGCGCCGTTTGCGCGGCCGCAGGGAAGCGCGTGGCATCGATGGTCGGCGTAGCGACAAGGAACGCGCCGGCCGCGGGTGTGAACGTGGGCCGCGGGGTGCGCGTCGGCGTGCCTGTCGCCGTGGCGCCGCGCGCCATCACGTTGGCGCAACCGACCGCAACCAACCACACTAAAGCTATCGCCCCCAAGAGCACCGCAAGGGTGCGCTTGCGCATGAAGCTGATCCCTCTCTAGTCTCTCCCCGGCGGAGGTCCCGCTCGAGAAGCAGCAGGGCTGCGGCTGTTGTCCAACCGCAACCGGCGCGTAAGGTGCGCTCAGGCAGTATAACACACCGCGCACCGCGCGAACAACTGGCGGCGCGCCGGTCGATCGGGCGGGCCGGCGCACGCGATCTCAAGACGGGTTGCTGCCGCTCCCAGTTCCGTATCGATAGTCACGTATTAACTTGTCGCTTTTGATGCGTTTGATGCAGCAGAAGCGGGCCGACGACGCATTCGATGCGCGCAATATGATTAATATCAGTTACAACAAGTCGTATTTGATGCAGACTGTTAGTGATTTCACGAACCTTCTCGACTCCGAGCCGCGCATGACTGACTTACTAACGACCAAACAGGTGCAGACGATACTGCGGGTCGACCGGACCACCATCTATCGGATGGTTGAAGCCGGGCAGATTCCCGCGGTGCGCGTCGGCAAGCAGTGGCGGTTTGCGCGAACCGACGTCGAGCGGTGGCTCCAGACCGGGCGCTACGGCGCTTTGCCCTCCCTGCCAGCGGAGGACAAGGCGCCCGCACCGGCCGCTGTCGCGAAACCCCCGGACCACCTTGCGGAGGTTCTGCCCTTGAACTGCGCGCAGAGCGCGCAGGACACCTTCGCCGAGCTGCTCGGCGTGACGATGGTCATCACCGACATGCAGGGCCGCCCGGTTACGCAGATGAGCAACCCGTGCGGTTTTGTCAGCGCCCTGATCGGCGGCCGGGCCGATGCCATTCAGCTTTGCGTCGCCACGTGGCAGCAGATGGCGGGCCTCGTCGCGTTGGAGCCCAAGTTCGCGCTCAACGAGATGGGCCTGATGTGCGCCCGCGGCCTGATCCGTGTCGGCTCCGAGTTGAAGGGCATGGTGGTCATCGGTGGCATCGCCCCCGAGAACTGGCCCCCAAACGCGGAACAAATCGCGCGGCTCTCGGAGATGTTCGGCGTCAACGCGGGCACGGTAACGGCGAACTGCGACGCGGTTTTTCGCATGGACCGCGCGACGCAGGACCGCGCTCTGCGCTCCGTGCAGCGCATCGCCGATGTCTTCGCCACCATGATTCAAGATCGGTTTGCGTTTTCGGCTCGCCTGATTCCCCCTTACTGATGCGGAGGTACGGTTCATGAAGAAGCTCCTGGTTCTCGGCGCAGGCACAGCCGGCACGATGGTCGTCAACAAGCTGCGTCGCGTGCTGGACGCGGACGAGTGGAAGATCACGATTGTCGATCAACACGAGACGCAAGCCGAAGCGCGACTTCATCCCCGGCGGCGTCGAGTTGATCATGTCGCCCATTGAGGTGATCGAGCCGGAGCATAATCGTGTCAAGCTGGCGAAAGACGGCCGCTACCTCGATTACGATTTCCTCGTGATTGCCACCGGCGCGCGCACCCATCCGGAGGAAACCCCTGGCCTCCAGGAGCACGAGTGGCACAAGTCGATCTATGACTTCTACACCGTCGAGGGCGCGCTGGCGCTGCAGAAGCACCTCCGCAACTGGGAAGGCGGCCGGCTGGTCGTCAACGTCGTCGAGAACCCGATCAAATGCCCCGTGGCGCCGCTCGAGTTCATCATGCTCGCGGACTGGTTCTTCCATGAGCAGGGCATCCGC
Organism: Anaerolineae bacterium; assembly: GCA_025454635.1. Classification (GTDB taxonomy): domain Bacteria; phylum Chloroflexota; class Anaerolineae; order CG2-30-64-16; family CG2-30-64-16; genus JALOOB01. Next base: position 4,834 of record JALOOB010000253.1, on the reverse strand, counting down.
GACCGCGTCGAGTTGATCTATGCGACGCCTCTGCCCGGCGCGTTCACCAAACCGATCGCCTCAAAGCAGCTCGGCCATATCCTCGACGAGAAGAACATTAAGGTCGAGCCCGAGTTCATGGTGATGGAAGTGAACCCGGACGAAAAGAAGATCGTGTCCTACGACGAGCGCGAGATCGAGTACGACCTGCTGGTGACGGTGCCGCTCAACAAGGGCGATGAGGTCATCGGTCGTTCGGGCATGGATGCGGGCGACGGGCTGAACTACGTGCCGGTCGACAAGCACACCTTCCTCTCGCCGACGTACGGCAACGTCTTCGTCCTCGGCGATGCCGCCGCGGTGCCGACCTCCAAGGCCGGCTCGGTCGCGCACTTTGCGGTCGACATCTTCGCGGAGAACTTCGTCCGCCACATCGACGGCCTGGAAATGCACCACAAGTTCGACGGCCACGCCAACTGCTTCATCGAATCCGGCTTCGGCAAGGGGTTGCTGATCGACTTCAACTACGATGTCGAGCCGCTGCCCGGCCGATACCCGCTCCCCGGCGTGGGGCCGTTCAAGCTACTCGAAGAGTCGGAGATGAACCATTGGGGCAAGATGATGTTCCGCTGGATGTACTGGAACATCTTGCTCAAGGGCGCGGAGCTGCCGCTGCCGGCGAAGATGAGCATGTCGGGGAAGTGGCGCTAGACCGGGAGGAGCCTCATGGACCAGAACGTCGTGATGGACGTGGCCGGGCCTTCCCTGGCCGAACTGAACCGCAAACTTGACCTGCTGACAGCGCAGGTGCAGTTCCTGACCGAGCAGGCGCAAGCCGCCGAGCGGCAGCGCCAGGAGCGCGCCGAACTCACCGGCGACCTCATGCGGGTCGGCAATGAGGCGTTTGCCATCGCCGTGGAGCAGTTCGAAGAGGTGCAGGAGTACGTCGACCTCGCCGATCTGCTGCGGCTGCTGAAGCGCCTACTGCGCAACGGCCCGACCTTCGAGAAGCTGCTGGATCAACTCGAAAGCGTCGTGGGATTGGTCGAGACCGTCGGGCCTCTGAGCGACGAAGCTTTCGCCAAGGCGGTGGACGTCTTGCAGGCGGCCGAGCACAAGGGTTACTTTGCGTTTGCCCGCGGCGGCATGAAGATCGCGGACAACGTGGTAACCTCATTCACCGAAGACGACGTTCAGAAGCTCGGCGACAACGTCGTGCTCATGCTGAACACGGTCAAGGACATGACGCAGCCGGAGATCCTGGGACTGGTGCGCACGGTCGTGGCGCAAACCGAAACCGAAGTGGCGAAGCCGGTGAACACCTCCCTGCCCGCCCTCCTCGGCCAGATGCGCGATCCGAACGTGCGCCGCGGCCTGGCGCTCACCATGCGGATCCTGAGCGTTGTCGGCGCCCAGGGCCAGAACGGCAAGTAACGGGCGGCGCGCGGCGCTGTCCGACCTTAGAATAGATAACCGATTCAAGAAGGAGCAACAAGCATGGGTACTCGAACGATTGCCGGCGTGACTGTGCAGGTCAACGACGAAGGCTTTCTGACCAACCCGGCGGAGTGGAACAAATCCATCGCCGCGGAGATCGCCAAGGAAGAGGGCATCGCGACCCTGAGCGACGCGCACTGGAAGGTCATCGATTACTGCCGCGGCGAAGCCAACAAGCTCGGCGGCAAGTCGCCCACGCTGCGCCAGATCACCGTGGGCACGGGCGTGCAGACGAAGGAACTCTTCGGCCTCTTCCCCAAGGGGCCGGCGAAGAAGGTCGCCCGTATTGCGGGCCTGGGCAAGCCGGAAGGATGTGTTTGATGGACGCCACACTCACCGCACCCGTTCAGATCCCGGATGTCGCCGTCGAGGCGCCGAAGGCTGAAGAGAAGAACCGCCACGTCGCGTTCATTTGCTCCAAGGGCACGCTGGACATGGCCTATCCCGCGCTCGTTATGGGGTGGGCCGCGCTCGGTAATGGCATCGACGTGACCATCTTCTTCACGTTCTGGGGCATGGACATCATCAACAAGGCCCGCATCGATCACCTGGAGCTGGCGCCGGTCGCCAACACCAGCATGAAGATGAGCATGATGGGCGTGAACACCGGCAACATGGGCATCCCCAACGCGCTCGGCGTGATCCCCGGCATGACCGCTTTCGCCACCAACCTGATGAAGAAGAAGATCGCCGAGGTCGGCGCGCCGCCCGTGCGCGAGTATCTGCAGATGCTCGTCGACGGCGGGGCGAAGCTCTACGCATGCAAGATGAGCGTGGACATGATGGGCCTGAGCATGGACGACTTTGTCGAGGGCGTCGAGGCAGTCGTGACCGCCAGCGACTTCATGGACATGACGGAAGGCGCGCAGATCATCTTCATTTAGCCTGGCGTCCGTCAAGGCCGTTCTAAGAAGCCCGCGAATTGCCTGGATTCGCGGGCTTTTTTGCTGCCGCAAACTGGGTTATACTGACCGGACTGCGTCAATTTTCAGGAGCCACCACCCATGTTCGACCAACTCGAAATCGCGCCCCCCGACCCAATCCTTGGCCTCGAAGAGGCCTTCAAGCGCGACCCTAACCCCGCCAAGATCAACCTGGCCGCCGGCGTCTACCGCGACGAGAGCGGCAATACACCCGTCTTCCGTACGGTTAAGCGCGCCGAGGCCGACATCCTCGAAGCGGAGATCAGCAAGACTTATCTCGGCATGCTCGGGTCGCCGGAGTACACGGCGGCCGTCCAGGCCCTGGTGTTCGGAGCGGGGCACCCGATCCTTGCCGAAAAGCGGACGACAACATTGCAGGCGCCGGGCGGCACGGGCGCGCTGCGCGTGGCGGCGGACTTCGTCCGCAAGGCGCGGTCCGACGCAACGGTTTGGGTCAGCAACCCGACCTGGCCCAATCACCCGTCGCTGTTCCGCGCGGCCGGGCTCGCCGTCCAGAGCTACCCCTATTTTGACGCGGCGAACAACTGCGTCGACTTCGACGCAATGATGTCGGGGCTGGAGGGCGTGGTTCAGGGTGACCTCGTCCTGCTGCACGGAAGCTGCCACAACCCTACCGGCGCGGACCTGACGCCCGCGCAGTGGCAGAGCGTAGCCGCGCTGCTGGAGCGGAAGGGGGCCGTCCCGCTGGTGGACTTTGCGTATCAGGGGTTCGGTCGCGGGCTGGAAGAAGATGCTCAGGGCGTGCATACGCTCGTGGAGCGGCTGCCCGAAGCGCTCATCGCCACCTCGTACTCTAAGAACTTCGGTCTGTATAACGAGCGGACCGGCGCGCTGACGATTGTCTCCCGCTCCCCGGCAGTAGCTGACGCAGTTGCGAGCCAGGTGAAGCTCATCGTGCGCGCCAACTACTCCAATCCGCCCGCGCACGGCGCGCGGATCGTCACGACGATCCTCCAATCACCTGAACTAACGACGGAGTGGCAGACCGAACTCGCGGCGGTGCGCAACCGCATCCGCGAGCTGCGCCGCCTGTTCGTGCAGGGCCTCCACGGCCGCGGCGTCACCCGCGACTTCTCCTGCATCGAAGAGCAGAACGGGATGTTCTCGTATACCGGGCTGACCAAGGACCAGGTGGCGCGCTTGAGGACGGAGCATTCCATCTACATGGTGGACTCCGGCCGGATTAACGTCGCCGGGTTGACGACGAAGAACCTGCCCGTCGTCTGCGAGGCGATCGCGTCTGTTCTGTAAGGGGACGCGAGCGCGCTAGCGGGCGAGGGGTTTCGGAGATCGCAGTGATGGTGGATTCGAAGAGGGAGTGGCCTAAGGGCATGGGCGCGCCGGCTCAGCGCGCGCTAGAGGCGGTCGGCGTGATGAATCTTGACGATGTGACGCGGTTCAGCGAGAAGGAATTGCTCGCGCTCCACGGAGTCGGGCCCAAGGCCGTCGGGATCATCAACGCCGCGCTCAGGGAGCAAGGAAAGACGTTACGCGACGCAGGCTGAAGGCTCGCTGCGCCTGGCAGTCGAGCCTCCGGGTCTTGTCCAACGAGCGGACAGGACCCGGAGGTATACGGCGGGTCACTACACCCGCAAGACGGCGCCTTCGCTTCCTGAGGTTACCATGGTCGCGTAACGCTGCAGCCAGCCGTTCAGCTCGCGCTTGACCGGCTGCCATTCCGCCTTGCGCCGCGCCAGTTCCTCGTCGGTCACCTCGACGCACAGCGAGCGGCCGGGTATGTCGATGTCGACGATGTCGCCATCGCGGATCAACGCGATCGGCCCCCCGGCTGCCGCTTCCGGCGAGATGTGGCCGATGCTCGCCCCGCGCGTCGCGCCGCTAAACCGCCCGTCCGTGATCAGCGCGACCGACGTGCCCAGCCCCATGCCCATGATGTTGGACGTGGGCGCAAGCATCTCCTGCATCCCCGGCCCGCCCTTCGGCCCCTCGTAGCGGATCACGACCACGTCCCCGGACTTGACCTTCCCGCCGAGAATCCCTGCGTTCGCCTCGTCATGCGAGTCGAACACGACCGCCGGTCCCCGGTGGCGCATCATCTCAGGCAGCACGCCCGCGGTCTTCACGACCGCGCCCTCCGGCGCAAGGTTGCCGAAGAGCACGGTCAGCCCGCCGCGCTCGCTGTACGGGTTGCTGAGCGGGCGAATGCACGCTTCGTCGAAACTGGTCGCGCCCCGGACGTTCTCGGCAAGAGATTTGCCGGTGACCGTCAACGCGTCCTCGTGAAGGATGCCCGGCCGCTTCAACAACTCGGCAAGGATGGCGGAGATCCCGCCCGCCCGGTCCACGTCCTCGATGTGGTAGTGCGACGAGGGCGAAACCTTGCAGATATTGGGGACGCGCTCGGCCACTTCGTTCAGCCGTGCGATGGGATAATCGACCCCCGCCTCACGCGC
>JALOOB010000531.1 GCA_025454635.1 Anaerolineae bacterium | reverse complement strand
GCGATCGTCAATCTGGCCGGGGAGAACCTCGCCGGCGAAGGCTTTCTGCCGTCGCGCTGGACGGACGAGCGCAAGGCGCGCATCCGCGACAGCCGGCTCCGCGCAGGTCAGGCCGTCGTCGAGGCGGTGCGGGGCGCGCAGGTCAAGCCGCAAGTCGTCATTCAGTCGTCGGGCATCGGCCATTACGGCTCGCGCGACGACAAGATTCTCACCGAAGACGATCCGCCCGGGTCCGACTTTCTCGCCCGGCTCACCGTCGACTGGGAGAATAGCACCGCCGCGGTGACGCAGCAGGGAGTTCGCCACGTGAGCATTCGCTCCGCCGTGGTGCTCACCCCCGACGATGGCGCGCTCAAGCGGCTCATGCTCCCGTTCCGGCTCTTCGTCGGCGGGCCGATGGGCGGCGGCAAGCAGGGTTTCCCGTGGATTCACCCCGCCGACGAGGTCGCGGCGATCCGCTTCCTGATCGAGAACGAAGCTGCGCGTGGGCCGTTCAACCTGGTCGCGCCCGAGGCGCTGACCTTCGGTGAGTTCGGCGTGAAACTCGCGCGGGTGCTCGGCCGGCCTTACTGGATGCCCGTCCCTGCGTTCGCTCTGCGCGGCGCGCTCGGCGAGGTGGCGTCTACGGTCCTCGAAGGTCAGAAGGCCGCGCCGAAGAAGCTGCTCGACATGGGTTTCAAGTTCAAGTACCCGACCGCAGAAGCGGCGTTGAGAGAGTTGATCGAGCGCAGATAACGCAGCTTGCGGCGCAGGTGGTCCAGATCATCCTGTTGATCCTTCCCATCTGCGCCATCTGCGTTCTATTCGGGAGTCATGGCAGTGAGATTTGAGCATCGGTTTAGAGTGCGGGCGTCCGTAGACGAAGTGGCGGAGTTTCACAGCAATTCGGCAAGCATGGGGGCGATTACACCGCCTCCCATCATCGTGCGCGTCCACTCCGCGCCGCAGAAGCTGACGAGCTGGGCTCACCGGCACGAGTTCGTGCGCGTGGACGACGCAACGACCGAGGTGGTCGACCGCGTCGAGGCGACGCACAAGAAGCACCTCTGGTGGGGGTTGGTCAGCCGGCTCATGTGGGCCGGCATGCCGACCCTCTTCGCGTTCCGCGCGAATAAGACGCGCAAGCTGCTCGAAGTCCGATGACGCGGCGCATCGTCGTTGTCGGCGCGGGGATCGGCGGGCTGAGCGCGGCCGCGCTGCTCGCCAAAGCGGGCCTGGACGTCACCGTCCTCGAGGCGCACGTCTACCCCGGCGGCTGCGCAGGGACGTTCTTCCACGGCGGTTACCGCTTCGACGCGGGCGCCACGCTCGCCGCCGGGTTCGAGCCGGGCGGCGGGATGACGCGCCTGGGCGAGATGCTCGGCATCGAGTGGCCCGTCGAGCCGGCAGAAACCGCCATGCGCGTCCATCTGCCCGGTGGGCAGACGGTGACTGGCGTTGGCAGGAGGAAACCGCCGGGGCGCTGTGGGATGTGGCGCTGCGCGGCGCGCCCTGGCCTCCGCAGAACGCGGCCGACGCAGCCGGGCTGCTGCGCGCAGGCGCTCGGCTCGCATCCGCAGCGCCGCTCCGCCTGCCGCAGCTCGGGCTCGACGCGTTGCGTCCCGTCGCCGCGCGTCTCCGGGGCGCTTCGCCGGCCCTCCGCGCTTACGTCGACGGCCAACTGCTGATCGCCGCGCAGGCAACCTCACCCAGCGCGAACGCGCTCTACGGCGCGGCCGCACTCGACATGCCGCGTCGCGGCGTCGCGCACGTCCGTGGCGGCATCGGGCAGATCGCCGCGCACCTCGTCGAGGCGGTCCGCGCGCACGGAGGCCAGGCGCTCATGCGGCAGCGCGTCACCTCGGTCGAGCGCCGCCCCGACGGCGCGTGGCTCATTCGGACGCATCGCAAGGGCGAATTCATCGCGGACGACGCGCTCTTTAACCTCCCGCCGTGGGATGCAGGGCGCTTAATGGCGGATGACGCGCCCGACAGCTTGCGCCGCGCGCAGCGGCCAGCGGACGGGTGGGGCGCGTTCATGGTCTATGTCGGGCTCGACGGCGGCGCGCTCTCGCTCGACACACCCCTGCACAACCAGGTGCTCCTGCGTCAGCCGTTCGGGGAGGGCAACAGCGTCTTTCTGTCGCTGAGCCTGCCCGATGACCCGGCGCGCGGGCCGGAAGGTCACCGCGCGTTGACCATCAGCACGCACACGGACCTGCGTTCGTGGTGGAGCCTGTTCGAGTCCGATCGCCCCGCCTACGAGGCGCGCAAGGCGGAATACACTGAGCGCGTGCTCGCCGCGGCCGAGATCGCGCTTCCGGGCCTGCGCTCGGCCGCGCGGCTGATCCTGCCCGGAACGCCTGTCACGTTTCAGCGGTACACGGCGCGTTCGCTCGGCTGGGTGGGCGGCTACCCGCAGACCTCGCTCTTCCGCGCCTGGGGACCACGGGTCGCGCCGGGCGTGTGGCTGGTGGGCGACAGCATCTTCCCCGGCCAGTCCATCCTCGCCACCGCGCTCGGCGGCGCGCGGGTCGCGTCGGCTGTCATTGCGAAGACGACTGCTAGCAGCCCCCGCGCGGCCGCCTTGCCGCAGCGACTTCGCGCGCGCCCTTCCGTGATAGAATAGCGCGAAATAGCGCAAGGAGGTGCAGAGTGAAGGTCGGCGTGGTGGGCGCGGGTTTCGTGGGCAGCACAACCGCATACGCGATGGTGATGAGCGATGTGGGCCGCGAAATCGTCATTGTCGACGCGAATCGCGAGCGCGCGGAGGCGCAGGCGGACGACATCTCACATGCGGTCCCCTTTGCTCATCCGCTCGACATCTATGCCGGGGACTACGCCGCGCTTGCGGACAGCCGCGCGGTGGTCATTGCCGCAGGCGTGGGCCGCCAGCCGGGCGAGTCGCGCACTCAGCTCCTGCAGCGCAACGCCGCGATCTTTCGCGAGGTTGTGCCGCAAGTGTTGGAGCACGCGCCGGATGCGGTGCTGATCATCGCGACCAACCCGGTCGACGTCGTCATCGGCTCCGGCACTACGCTCGACACCGCGCGCTTCCGCGCGTTGTTGAGCGATCACCTCGGCGTCGACGCGCGGCACGTCCACGGCTACGTGCTGGGCGAACACGGGGATTCGCAAGTGCTCGCCTGGTCTTCCGTCACCGTGGGCGGCGTGCACCTCTACGAGTATTACGAAAGCCGCGGCCTGACCATCAACGCCGAGTTGCAGGCCGACATCGACAAGCGCGTGCGCTTTGCCGGGCGCTCGATCATTGCGGGAAAAGGGGCGACTTACTACGGCATCGGCAGCGCGCTTGCGCGTATCGTGGACGTCGTGCTGAGCAACCAGCGCTCGATTATGACCGTCTGCTCGCCGCAGGAAAACGTCGCCGGCGTCAGGGACGTCACGGTCTCGCTGCCGCAGCTGCTCGGCGGCGACGGCGTGATCGCGAGCCTGCCCATTTCGCTCAGCCCGGACGAAAACGCCGCGCTGGGCAGAAGCGCGCAGATCGTGCGCGAAGCGATCGATAGTCTG
>JALOOB010000252.1 GCA_025454635.1 Anaerolineae bacterium | reverse complement strand
CACCCGGCATGACCCCGCGCATCCATACTAGTTCTCTCGGGTGACTGTCACCAGACCGGTGACAGTCACCGTGACTTAATTGCGGGCTCGCACCCACTTAGTCGCCCCAAGGTGGATGAATGAAAGCAACTCAAGTCCTCCGCCGCGTGCTCCAGCCTCTACTGATACCGTTCCTTGCCCTGGTCACCGCGCTGGCGGTTGGCGCTATCGTCATGTGGATATTTGGCGATCCGCCGCTCAAAGCCTACCAGGGCTTGTTCAACGGCGCGTTCGGCAGTCCGGCCGCGATCGCGCGCACGATCCGGAAAGTATCTCCGTTTCTGCTGACAGGGCTCTCGGTTGCCGTCGCCTTCAAGGCGGGGCTCTTCAACATCGGCGCCTCGGGGCAGTTCGTCATGGGCTCGGTGGCCTCTGTCGCGGTCGGCATCAACTTCAAGGGGATGCCCGCCGCGATCCATCTGCCGCTGGCGCTCCTGGCCGGCATTGCGGCGGGCGCTATGTGGGGCGCGATCCCCGGCCTGCTCAAGGTGCTCACCGGCGCGCATGAGGTCATCGTGACGATCATGCTGAACTATATTGCGGCCAACTTCGCCGGTTGGACGGTCTACGCGGGCGGCAGCCAGGGACAAACGCCAGGGCCGCTGTGGGACCGAACGGCGCGCGCCATTTCGGAGACGCCGGACGTCCTCGCCAGCGCGCAAATTCCGTGGCTCCTGGGGCCACCGCTCCGCGTGCACGCCGGGATTATCCTGGCGCTGCTCGCTGCGCTGCTAATCTGGTGGATTATTTACAAGACTATCATCGGGTTCGAGATCCGCACCGTCGGCCAGAACGTGAAGGCGGCCCAGTACGCGGGCATCAAGGTGCGTTGGTCGATTGTGCTCGCCATGAGCATTGCGGGCGCGCTCGCCGGCCTGGCCGGGGCAATCGAGACATTGGGGTTGAACCACAAGTTTGCTCCGGAGTTCGGCGGCGCGGTCGGGTTTGACGGCATCACAGTCGCGCTGCTCGGCCAGACCCATCCTCTCGGCGTGGTGCTGGCTTCGGTCCTGTTTGCCGCCATGGACTCCGGGGCCGCGCAGATGCAGTTCAATTCCGGGGTGGCCGCCGACATTATCCAGGTCATTCAAGCCCTGGTGCTCGCCTTCGTCGCGGCCCCGATGATCATCCGCGAGATCTACCGCATCCGCGTCAAAGACCGAGAACTGGAAGGTGCGCCTAAGATCAGTTGGGGGGCTCAATGAACGCCAGATCGATCAACCTCAAGGGGCTCGCAAAGCTGGCTCTGCTGCTGCTCGTTCTGACGCTGATCATCCTGGTCAACAGCACCGAGCTGCGCCAGGTGACCTGGTTGCGCATCCTTTTCGGGGTCAGCGCCCTGAACTTTACGGTGCGCGCGACGGTCCCGTTGGTGCTGGGCGCGCTGAGCGGCATCCTGTGCGAGCGCACCGGCATCATCAACATCGGCATCGAGGGCATGATGCTTGCCGGCGCGTTTGCGGCCTTCACGGCCAAAGTCGCGACGAACAGCTGGCCGCTGCTGGCCAGCCTGTTGTTCGGCGTGCTGCTGGCCAGCCTGTTGTTCGGCGTCGCCGTGGCGTTGCTGGTCGGCGCGTTGATGGGCTTGCTGCATGGTCTGATGTCGATCCGCTACCGGATGGATCAGATCATCTCTGGCACCGTGCTCATCATCCTGGCCGCGGGCATCACCGCTTACCTGTTCGACCGAAACGCCATTGCCGAAGGCAAGTTCTCGCAGATCAGCATCCCGCTCCTGTCCGACATCCCCGTGATCGGCGATATTCTGTTCACAAATGCCCCGATCACGTTCGCGGCCCTGATCCTGGTCTTTGTCCTGCAGGTCGCGCTCTTCCGGTCGCGCTGGGGCCTGCGGACGCGAGCCTGCGGCGAACACCCGCGCGCGGCGGATACGGTCGGCATCAAGGTCAACCGCTATCGCTACGTCAACACCATGCTGGGCGGCATGGTCGCCGCGCTGGCGGGCGCGTACCTCGTGCTGGAAGCCGTCGGGCAGTTCCAGGAGGGGATGACCGCCGGCCGCGGTTTCATTTCGTTGGCCGCCATGATCTTCGGGAACTGGAATCCGGTCGGCGCGCTCGGCGCAGCCGCGCTGTTCGGCTACACCCAGGCGCTCCAGAACGAGCTGCTGCTGGCCGGTTTCGTCAACATCCCCCGGCAGTTTGTGGCGATGCTGCCCTATGTCGTCACCATCATTGCCGTCGCCGGCCTGGTCGGGAAGGTGAGGGCGCCGGCGGCCGAAGGTAAGGTCTACCAGACGGAGGGTGGCGAATGAGCGACCAACCTGTTCCCGTCCTTGAGGCCCGCAACATCACCAAGCAGTTTCCGGGCGTCATCGCGAACCAGAACATCAACCTGAAGCTGTACCCCGGCGAGATCCTGGCGCTCCTCGGAGAGAACGGCGCGGGCAAGTCCACCCTGATGAATATCATCTACGGCCTGTACCATCCGACGGAAGGCGAAATCCTCGTCAACGGGCAGGTCGTTCGCATGAACACCCCCCGCGATGCGATCGCGCTCGGGATCGGCATGGTCCACCAGCACTTCCAGTTGGTCCCGGTCATGACCGTTGCCGAGAATATCATGCTGGGCAGCGAAACCGTGCGGAACGGCCTGCTGGACGTTCGCAAGGTAGCAGAGCAGGTGACGGAGCTATCGCAGCGCTACCAGCTCGACGTGGACCCCTACGCGATCATCGAGGACCTGCCTGTCGGCATGCGGCAGCGCGTCGAAATCATTAAGACGCTGTACCGCAACGCCAACATCCTCATCCTCGACGAACCGACCGCAGTGCTCACCCCGCAAGAGATCGAGGGCCTGTTCCAGGTGATGGAGTTGCTGCGCGGCCAGGGGAAGTCCATCATCTTCATCACCCACAAGCTCAAAGAAGTGCTGCGCATCGCGGACCGGATTAACGTCCTCCGCGGCGGACGCGTCGCCGGAGAAGCGAACCCGAAGACGTCGACGCAGGCGCAGTTGGCCTCGATGATGGTTGGCCGTGAGGTCATCCTGACGGTGGAGAAAGAAGAGGCCCGGCCGGCCGAACGCGTGTTGGAGGTCAAGGGACTGTCTGCGCGCAACGACCTGGGTGGCCCGGCCCTCCACGACGTTTCGTTCGAGGTTTGCGCGGGGGAGATCGTGGGTGTGGCCGGCGTGCAAGGCAACGGCCAGACCGAGCTTGTGGAAGTGCTGACGGGGCTGAGGAAAGCGGACCACGGACAGATCACGCTAAACGGCTCGGACATGACGAATGCGGGGCCGCGGCGCATCACGCAGGAGGGTCTGAGCTGCCACATCCCGGAGGATCGCCATGCGCACGGCATGGTCGTATCCTACTCGGTGGCAGACAACCTCGTGCTCAACACCTACAACCAGAAGCCGTTTGCCCGCGGCATCAACATCAACCAGCCCGCCATTATCGAGCACGCAAAGGAGCTCATCAAGCGCTTCGACGTGCGCACGCCGGGCCCTAATACGCATGCGGGCAGCCTATCGGGCGGCAATCAGCAGAAGATGGTCGTCGCGCGCGAGTTGAGCCGGCCGCTGAAGCTGCTGATCGCGGCTCAGCCGACGCGCGGCATCGACGTCGGTTCTATCGAGTTCATCCACAATCAGATCGTGCGGAAGCGCGACGACGGCGTCGCCGTGCTGCTGGTCAGTTCCGAGCTCGACGAGATCATGGCCTTGTCGGATCGGATCGTCGTGATGTACAAGGGTGAGATCATCGGTACGGTGCCCGCTGCGGAAGCGACCCGCGAGAGCATCGGCCTCCTGATGGCCGGCGTTCACGCCGACGCCCAGCCGCCTGCGCCCGACGCATCGGCTCCGGGATCATAGATCTCGAAGGCAAGCGAGAGCTTTCTGCAATCCCTCGCGCAGGGCAGGTTGCCGTGAGCGCGTCGCTTCGTGACCGCGCCGGCGACCCACCCCCTGCGCACGCTGCGGAGAACAGGCACGGAATGAAAACTCAGCGAGCGGACTTTCGGAACCGGTACGGCGCTCTTCTAGGCGGCCGGCTCGACCTACCCGATGCGGGCGAGCCCGTTGCCTACGCCGTTTTTGCGCACTGCTTCGGCTGCACTAAAAACCTGAAGACGATGGGCTACCTCGACCGCGCGCTCACCGAGGCCGGCGTGGCCGTGCTGCGGTTCGACTTCACGGGCCTGGGCGACAGCGAAGGCGAGTTCTCGGACACCTCGTTCACCTCGAATGTGTCGGACGTGGTCTCGGCCGCGGAGCACCTGGCGCAGAATTACCAGGCGCCACGGCTGCTGATCGGCCATTCGTTCGGCGGCGCGGCGGTCATCCAGGCCGCGCGCGAGATTCCCTCCGCTACCGCAGTCGTCACGATTGCCGCACCCTCTGAGTTCAGCCACCTGAGCAAGACGATCGTCAGCCAGGCGCCGGAGATCGAGCAGACGGGCGAGGCGGAAGTGATGCTCGCCGGCCGCCGGTTCCACATCAAGAAGCAGTTCGTCGACGACCTGCAGCAGCGGAGCATGGCGGAAGTCGTCGGATCGCTGCGGCTGCCGCTGCTGACGCTCCACGCGCCGGAGGACGACATCGTCCCGATGGCCGCGGCGGAGCGGATTTTCGAAATGGCGCGCCAACCAAAGAGCCTCGTCGCCCTCGACCGCGCGGATCACCTGCTCCTCGAGCAGGAGGACTCTGAATACGCGGGTCGCATCATTGCCTGCTGGTTTGGAAGGTACTTGTCCTGAATGGGTTTTCTCGAAGTGCTTTTCGTCGCCCTCGGGTTGGCGATGGATGCGTTCGCCGTATCGCTGGGGGCCGGCGCAACGCGATTTGTAAATGGACCCCGCCCGGTCTTTCGCCTGTCTTTCCATTTCGGCTTGTTCCAGGCGCTGATGCCCGTGCTCGGCTGGATCGGCGGCACGCTGATTGCCGGCTACATCTCCGGCTGGGATCACTGGATTGCCTTCGCCTTACTGGCCTTTGTTGGCGTCCGCATGATTCGTTCCGGCGCGGATAAGGATGGCGAGTGCTACGAGGTGGACCCGTCGCGCGGAAGCACGCTGATCATGCTCTCCGTCGCCACCAGCATCGACGCCTTTGCGGTCGGCCTCTCACTCGCCATGCTGAGCATCAATATTTTGTACCCGGCCGTAGTCATCGGAGTTGTGGCAGCGGCGCTGTCGGCCGCCGGCCTCGCGCTGGGCCACCGGCTTGGCTGCCGATTCGGCAAGAGCATGGAGATCGTCGGCGGCTTTATCCTGATCATAATCGGGCTTCGGGTAGTGCTATCACACACAATCCTGGCATAACGCGGTATTAAGTGATGCATCGAAGGCCGCGGCGCTGATCCGATCGCAAGACTCTATACCGATTGAAGATTGAAAATCGCAGATTGGGCCGGATTCCCGCGCATCAGCGACTCGCCTAATCTGCCATCTTCGATCTTCAATTGATTTAGGAGAAACCATGTCGCGCTCCCCCGTGGCAGGCCTGCTAGCAGGTTTGGTCATCGTCGTCCTGGGACTGCTCGTCGCGTTCGTCGGCGCGGTCGGAGTCGCGTTCATTGGGTTGCTGCTGAGCCGGTGGTTCGAGCTGACGCAGTGGCAGGGGAGCCTGATCGCGCTCGCGGCGCTGGCTATGGTGGGGCTGCTGGCGTACCGCCTTATGGATTCGCCCAGATATGCCGAGCCCGAGTGGCTCGATTTCGACTACGAAGACGAGGAACACGCCGCAGAGCAGACCGAGCCGCCTGTCGTGCCGTGGCGGCGGCAGCGGCCGACGCAGGGGCAGCCGCCGGTCGCCCCGGATAAGAAACGGTAAAGCGAATTCTGCTGATTGAAGTGGGAGTAACTAAATGGTCACCAAGTCTACCCGCAATCTATCGTTAGCGCTTCTGGCCGTGATGTTCGGCCTGCTTGTCGCCGCGTGCGCGCCCGTGCCCCCTGCGCAAGGCGGCGCGACCGGCGCGGCTGCCTCGCCCGCCCCTGCTACGGTCCAGCCCGCGGCCACCAACGAGACGCTCAAGCTGGCCCTGATCCCGGTGCTCGACACCATCCCGATCTACATCGCGCTCCAGAACGGCTATTTCCAGGAGCAAGGGCTGACGGTCGAGACGGTGCCGGTCAAAAGCCCGCAGGAGCGCGACGTGCTGCTCCAGACGGGGCAGGTCGACGGCGTGCTGACCGACCTGCAGGGCGTCGGCCTGCTGAACAAGGACGCGGTGAAGGTCAAAGCGGTGTACACCGCACGGCGGCCCTTCTCCGATGCGCCGCTGTTCCGTATCCTCGCCAGCCCCAAGGCCGAGATCGACTCGGTGGAGGACCTGAAGGGCGTGGAAATCGGGATCAGCAACAACACGATCATCGAATACCTGACGGACCGCATCCTTGCGGCCGAGGGCCTGACGCCCGAGGAGATCAAGAAGATCGAGGTCGGAGCGATCACCGTGCGCTTCGAGCAGTTGATGAACGGCAATATCAAGGCCGCGGTGCTGCCCGACCCGCTGGCGCAGGGCGCGATTGCGGCGGGCGCGAAGCTCGTCGTGGACGACACAGCGCACAAGGACCTGTCGCAATCGGTGCTGGTTTTCCAGGATGCGGCGCTCAAGGCGAAACCGGACCCCGTGCGCAAGTTCCTCGTCGCGTGGGAGAAGGCGGTTAAGGAAGTCAACGCCAACCCGGAGAAATACCGCGCCGTGCTTATGGAGCAAGGCCGCGTGCCGCAATCGATCCAGGAGTCGTACAAGATGCCCCCCTTCCCCGAGCGCGGCGCCCCGAGCGAGAGCGAAGTCGCGGATGTGACCGCGTGGCTCAAGGCGAAGGGCCTGGTCAACCGGGATATCCCGTACGGCGATATGGTCGACACCTCGTTTCTGCCGAAGTAGCGTCTCCCGCCACGAGAGACCCGACCATCCCCAATGCCCCCTGCGATTCAAGTCCGCGATCTCCATTTTGCCTATCCGCCCGCTACGCCTGGCGCGCCGCCCACGCAGGTGCTCTCGGGAGTGACGTTTGACGTGGCGGAGGGCGAGTTCGTCGCGCTCCTGGGCCGCGTGGGCGCGGGCAAGTCGACGCTCTGCCTTGCGCTCAATGGCCTCGCGCCCCACGCCACCGGCGGCCACTTCCGCGGGTCGGTCACCGTGGGCGGGCTCGACACCCGCACCCCGAAACCCAGCTAACGCAGATGCGGGTGGAGGACGAGGTGGCGTTCGGGCCGGAGAACCTTGGGCTGCCGCGGGGCGAAATCGCAGAGCGGGTCGAGTGGGCGCTGGCTGCGGTGGGTCTGGCGGACTACCGAGACCGCAACCCGTCCTTCCTCTCAGGTGGCGAGAAACAGCGAGTAACGATTGCGGCGACGCTGGCCATGCAGCCGCGCGTGCTGGCGCTCGACGAACCGACGGCGAACCTCGACCCGCGCGGCAAGGCCGCGGTCTTCGCGACGCTGCTCCACCTGGCGCGGGAGCGGGGCATCGCAGTCCTGATCGCCACCCAGGATGTCGAGCGGGCGAACCGTTACGCGCAGCGAGCGCTGGCGCTGCGCGACGGGGTCATTGCCGCCGACGGTCCGCCCGGCGAGGTCTTCGGTCGCGTGGACGAAATGCGGGCGTGGGGCATCGGCGCGCCTCAGATTGCAGAGTTGGCGCGCGCCCTGTCGGCCAAGCGCGGGCGGCCGCACCGGTTCGCGGGGCCG
>JALOOB010000251.1 GCA_025454635.1 Anaerolineae bacterium | reverse complement strand
TACGAGTCGCTTGTGCTCAACGCGGAGGAACGCGTGCTTGAGCTGGAGGGGCAGCTCTACCGGCAGGTGTTGGGGCAGGTGGCCGCGGCTGCGCCGCAGTTGCTGGCGACAGCGGCAGCGGTCGCGGAACTCGACGTGTTTGCCGCGCTGGCCGAGGTCGCGGAGGCGAACCGCTACGCCCGGCCGCAGCTCAATGAGAGCGGCTTGATCGACATTCGCGCGGGCCTCCATCCCGTCGTCGAGAAGCTGCTGCCCGACGGCGCCCGCTTCACCCCAAACGACGCCCACCTCTCACCGGAGCAAGCGATTGTGGTCCTGACCGGCCCGAACATGGGTGCCCGCGGACTCGGCTGCCATCGGCCTGGTCGACCGCATCTTTACCCGCATCGGCGCGTCGGACGAGATCGCCCGCGGCCAGTCGACCTTCATGGTCGAGATGGTCGAAACGGCGAATATCCTCCACCACGCGACCGCGCGCTCCCTGCTGATCCTTGACGAGATCGGCCGCGGCACGAGCACCTATGATGGCCTCGCCATCGCCTGGGCGGTCGTGGAGTACATTCACAACCACCCCGGCCTGCGCGCCAAGACGCTCTTCGCCACGCATTACCACGAGCTGACCGACCTGGCCGAGCGCCTCCCGCACGTGGTTAACATGAACGTCGCCGTTGCGGAGCAGGGCGACACGATCGCCTTTCTCCGCAAGATCGTGCCCGGCGCGGCCGACCGCTCCTACGGCGTCCATGTGGCGCAGCTTGCGGGGCTGCCCCGCCCGGTCGTCGCGCGCGCGCAGGAGATCCTGGCCGACCTCGAGGCATCCGGCGCGGCGGGCCCGCGCCGCTCCGCGCTCGGCCAGCCCATGCTCTTCCAGTTGCCGCTCTTCTCGGCCGAGGACCCGATCCTCGCCGAGTTGAAGGCGCTGGACGTCAACAACCTGAACCCCCTCGCCGCGCTCAACAAGCTCTACGAGCTCCAGCAGCGCGCCAGGAAGGGGGAGTAGAGATTTTGTTCGGTTTATTGGCGGGCGCGTTTGATGCTATAATCGTGGTGGAGGTGGAGTATGCTCAGGCGAAGGAAAAGCCGGTTTACGGCGACTGAGTATTTGGCGATGGAAGAAGTCGCTCTCCATCGAAGCGAGTATCATCAAGGCGAAATCTTTGCCCTGTCAGGCGGCACCGTTGACCACAGCGTCGTCCAGGGCAACGTCATTCGCGCCCTGGGGAACGCCCTGGACGATACGCCGTGCCGTGTGTTTACCAGCGATCTCCGCGTCTACGTGGCGTCAGATGAGTTGTACACGTACCCCGATGCCTGCGTGGTTTGCGGCGATATTCGATATCATCAGCGCCGAACCGATACGATCACGAATCCGAGCGTCATCATAGAAGTACTTTCTCCATCCACACGGGACTACGACCGGAGCGCGAAGTTTGCCATGTACAAGGGTCTCGCCAGCTTGCGAGAATATGCGCTAGTGGACTCCGAGCGCGCGCACGTCGAGTGTTTTCGGCCCCGCGAGGGCGAATGGACTGTGCAGATGTTCGACGGGCTGGACGCCGCCTGTCAGTTCGAGGCGCTCGATTGCGAAATTCCGTTAAGCCGCATTTACCACAAGGTGACCTGGCTCGACTGACGGGCTGATTTTGTTCGCCGCACACGGCCCGGCTTGAGTCGGGCCGTTTATTTGCCGCCACATGAGGTTATATTCTTGACTGACACCGTGTTCTCGCCAACCATCGCGAAAGAGCTTCGGCTACCTCTCCACTCCGTCTCCGCCACGGTCGAACTGCTGGACGGCGGCAACACCGTCCCGTTCATCGCCCGCTACCGCAAGGAAGCCACGGGCAACCTGGACGAAGTGCAGATTCGCGACATCCAGGCGCGGCTTGAGTACCTCCGCAAGCTGGCCGATCGCCGCGCCGCGATCAAAGAGGAAATCACCTCGCAGGGCAAGCTCACCGACGAGCTGGCCGCGCAGCTCGACGCCGCGCCGACGCTGCAGGCGCTCGAAGACCTCTACCGTCCGTACAAGCCGAAACGCCAGACCCGCGCCGCGGTCGCCCGCGAGCGCGGCTTGCAGCCCCTCGCAGACCTGCTCCTGGGCCAGGACGCGAAGCTCGATCCGGCGCAGGCCGCCGCCGGTTTCCTGAACGACCAGGTGCCTGACGCGACGGCCGCGCTTGCGGGCGCACGCGACATTCTGGCCGAGGCGGTCAGCGACGACCCCACCACGCGCCTGCTCGCCCGCCAACGCTTCGCCGCAGACGGCTTCGTCTCCAGCAAGCGGGCATCCGAGGCGGCGGACGAAGCGGGCCGCTATCGCGTCTACTACGACTTCCGCTGCGCGCTGCGCGCGGTCCAGCCCCACCAGTGGCTCGCGCTCCAGCGCGGCGCGGCCGACGGCAGCCTCAAGGTTGAGATTTCTACGCCCGACGCGGACATCGCCCACCACATCGTCCGCCGCTGGACCTCCGCACCGGGCAGCCGCTCCGCCGAACAACTCCGCCTCGCCATCGAGGACGGCTACGACCGGCTCCTGCGCCCGTCCGTCGAGCGCGAAGTGAGCGGCCAGTTGGGTGACTACGCCGACGACCACGCGATCCAGGTATTCGCGGCCAACATCCGCAACCTGCTGCTTCAGCCGCCGCTGCGCGAACGCGTCGTCATGGGCATCGACCCCGGCTTCCGCACCGGCTGCAAAGTCGCCACGGTCAGCGCCACTGGCAAGCTGCTCAAGACCGCCACCGTCTACCCGCATCCCCCCCAACACGAGAGCGAGAAGGCCGGCAAGGTCATCGCCGCGCTCGTCGAGGGGGACGGCGTCGGCGTCATCGCCATCGGCAACGGCACCGCCAGCCGCGAGACCGAGGCGCTCGTGGCAAACCTGATCCAGTCCGCGCCGCCCAAGTCCGCGCTGTCGAAGGCCGCTTACATTATGGTCAGCGAGGCCGGCGCGTCGGTCTACTCCGCGTCGGACGTGGCCCGCACCGAGTTCCCCGACCTCGACGTCTCCATGCGCGGCGCGGTCTCCATCGCGCGCCGCCTGCAAGACCCGCTGGCCGAGTTGGTGAAAATCGACCCCAGGAGCATCGGGGTCGGGCTGTACCAGCATGACGTCGACCAGGGAAAGCTGGGCGCCGCTCTCGACACGGTGGTCGAGACGGTCGTAAACCATGTCGGCGTCGATGTCAACACCGCGTCCGCGCAACTGCTCGCCTACGTGTCCGGCATCAGCAAGCGCCTTGCCGCGGCCATCGTCGCGCACCGCGACGAGAACGGCCCCTTCGAGTCGCGGGCCGACCTGAAGAAGGTTAAGGGGCTGGGGCCGAAGGCGTTCGAGCAGGCCGCGGGCTTCCTCCGCGTGCCCGGCAGCCGCAACCCGCTCGACAACACGACGATCCACCCGGAGTCATACGGGGCCACAAAGAGCCTGCTCGAAATGGCCGGGCTGAACGTCAAGATGAAGGACCTGCCGAACTCGGTGCGCCGGTGGCTGGTAGGGGAGGGGCTATCGTTCGAAGAGGCGAGCGATAAGTGGGCGACCGTCGCCGAGCTGATCGGCGTGGGCGAGCCGACGCTGCGCGACATTGTCGACGCGCTGCTCCGGCCAGGCCGCGACCCGCGCGACGACCTCCCGCCGGTGGTTCTCCGTCGCGACGTCCTCAGCATCGACGATCTGCGCGAAGGCATGACCCTGAAGGGCACCGTCCGCAACGTAGTCGACTTCGGCGCGTTTGTGGACATCGGCGTGAAGCAGGACGGCCTGGTTCACGTCAGCAAGATGGGCAAGCGATATGTGCGGAACCCGCAGGAAGTGGTCGGGGTGGGCGACATAGTTGACGTAACGGTTATTAGCATCGACCGCGAGCGCGGCCGCATCGGCCTCGCCCTTGCGGTGGAGGAGGGCGCATGACTGAGTTGCAACGCCGGCTGGTGGCTGCGGCCACGCTCGACGGTCCCGTGGCCGACCTGCGCGTCGGCACGCACTGGACGCTGCTGGCTGCTGACACGCAAGGTGGCCCGCGCGCCGGCCTCGCGTCGACGCAGACGGAGCAGAGCCTGGAGCATGGCGCCGCGTCGGTGCGCGGGGCAGGGGAGTTGCTCGGCAAGGGTGCGCGCGAGTTAGCAGAGTGGATCGCGTCGGAGAGCGTCACCGAGCGCAGCATCGGCTTCGCCGCGCTGAATGCGCTGCTGGAGGTGGACGAAGCGCGCTGCCGGCCCCTCAACGCGGAACAGGTCATTGTCGAACGGGGCGCGGGCCGCCACGTTGCCATCGTCGGCCACTTCCCATTCACTGACAGGGTCCGCGCCGCAGCCGGCCGGCTGTCGGTGCTGGAGCTCAACCCGCAGCCGGGTGACCTCCCGGCCTCTGCCGCGCCCGACATCATCCCCGACGCGGACGTGGTCGCCATCACGGGCATGACGCTCGTCAACGGCACGTTCGAGACGCTCGCCGCGTTCTCGAAGCCCGGCGCGTTCGTGTTGCTGCTCGGCGCGACGACGCCGCTCACCCCGGTCCTGTTTGACTACCGGGTGGACGCCATCTCCGGCACAGTGGTCGACGACATTCCGCTCGCCGCGCTCGCTGTCAGCCAGGGCGCGAGCTTCCGGCAGATCAAGGGCAAGCGGTTGCTGACGATGTTGAAATAGGGGCGCGAGGGATCTCTGTGCGCTCTGCGACCTCTGCGGCAATGTGGCATCACGGCGCGATATGCACTTCGTCGAACAGCCCCAACCCGTTGAGCGTGTCGAACGCGTTTGTCCTGACCAGCCTGTTGGGGTCGTTGAGCGCGGTGTACAACGCGGTGAGCGCGGGGTAATAGCGCTTGTCGTACTCGTTCAGCGTCTTGCCCTTGAGCGCCGGCCCGACGATCCGGCACGTCGCGCGCGTCGCGCGCACCCGGATCGGGTCGCGGCCGTCCGCCATTGCCTCCACCAGCGCGGGCAGCGCCGGGTCCCCAATCATCGAGAGCGCGTCCGCGGCCGAGTCACGCATCCACCCACTCGCATCTCGCAGCGCGGCGACCAGGTGGGGGATGGCCGCCTCGGACTTTAGCTGCCCCAGGGCGAGCGCGGCCGCGCAGCGCGTGGGTTCGTCCGCGTCGATCAGCCGCTCGATCAACAGGCGCTCCGCCTCCGCCCCCCCGATTAGCGCCAGGCTCCGCACCGCCCACCAGCGGCGGTCCGCGCTGGGATCCCCCAGCAGCGGCCGCAGCGCGGGCAGCACGCCGGGCTGCGTGGCGAACGCCTGCGCGGCGCGCTCGGCCCGCGCGTCGTCCGCCGCCGCTACCGCGTCCAGGAGGGCCTGTATAAGGTCGGGTGTATCGGGCATTTCGTCAGCTCAGTCTCCAGCCATGCCAGCGGCAGGGCGTCGGGCAACCGCCACAGGTGCGCGGCGCACCCCTCCCGGCAATCGCTGTTTCCGAAGCCGGGAACCGGCGCATAGCATCCCGTCAACGTCGCCAGCCGCCGCGACCATGCGCACTCCAGCCGGTCCGTCCCGTATGCCACGGAAACGGCTATAATAGGGGCCACGGCGTCGAGATAGTCGATGTGCCAGCGCGGCTTCTTCCGGGCGCTCAGGTGGCGCTCGATGCGCCGCGGCGCTCCGCCCGGCCCCAGCGCGCTGCCGGTGTACACGTATACGCCTGGAACGAACGAGCGCAGGCCCAGCCGTCCGATCTCGACATTGAGGCAGGTCTGCAGCAGCAGGACGAGCAGGTAAGAGCCGCGTTCGTCCCGCCTTGTTAGCCGGAAAGATCGCGCGTTTCCAGCAGACGGTTGCATCCCGCAATCATAATGGACGCCCGATGCCATGTCAAAG
>JALOOB010000530.1 GCA_025454635.1 Anaerolineae bacterium | reverse complement strand
GGCGAACGGCGTGTTTCGCGAAAATTACCGGCTCGCGTGGCCGCCGCTGCGCGGGCTGATCGTGGATCAGCGGGCGTTTGCGCTTCCGCCGGACCTGCCTGCGGGCAAGGCCGCGTTCGAGGTGGGGCTATACACGCGGCGGGCGGGCGAGCCGTATTCCCAAGCGAAGCGCGTGCCGCTCGTGGACGCGAACGGCAATGCGGGCGGCGACCAGGTGGTCGTCGCGCCGGTGATGATCGGGGCAGACGCGGCGGCAGGTATGCCGTCCGCACCGGACATGGCCGGTATGACGGCGACCGATGCTGTTTTCGGGGAGCGCATCGCGCTGGCGGGGTGGCAGATCGCGAGAAGCGACGACGCACAGGGGGCCACGGTGCGGCTGTGCTGGACCGCGCGCCATCGCGTGCCCGAGAATCCGACGTCGCGGTGGGTCCCCGGAGAGACGGTTTGCTCGGAGCACCCGCTGACGCTGCCCGATGACGCAGCGCAGACACGGCTGCGCGTCGGGTTGTACGAGCCGGTGTCGGGGCGGCAGTGGGGCGTGAGCGCGGCGAGCGCAGTGCCCGGCCAGACCTACCTCATCCTCGACCCCTGGGCGGCGCCGTGAGCGCGCGATTCCCCCGGCGGGCACCGCTGCTCATCCCGCTGCTGGCGCTGCCCGCGCTGTGGCACCTGCTCACGGAGGGGCTGCCACAGGAAGCCGCGGACGGCGCGCTGCATCTGTACCGTCTCGCGCTGCTGGAGAAGCACGTCGAGGCGGGAATGCTCTACCCCCGCTGGCTGCCCGAACTCGTCCTCGGCCGCGGCTATCCCCTGTTCAACTTCTACGGCCCGGCGTCTTATTATGTCGCGCTCGCGTTCCGGCTGATCGGGCTGCCGCTCGCCTCATCAATGGCCATGGCGATGGCCGCATTGGCGATCGCAGGGGGCTTCGGCGCGTACCTGCTTGCGCGGGACACGCTGCGGAGCGAGTCGCGATGGCCGGCATTGGTCAGCGCGGTCGCGTATATCTACGCGCCCTACCTGCTCTCGAACGTCTATATGCGGGGCGCGCTGGCCGAGGTGGCCGCTCAGGCGCTGCTGCCGTGGGTCTTCTGGAGCGCGGTCCGGCTGATGGCGCGGCGCGAGAGCCGAGCCGTGTATCTCATCCTCCTCGCGCTCAGCATGGGCGCGATCCCGGTCACGCACAACATCACGGCCTTGTTTCTGCCACTCGCGTGGCTGCCGTACGCGGCGGTCGTGTGGTGGGTCAACGGTCGGCGGGGCGACGACTTGCTGTGGACGGCGGCGGGGGTTGCGGGGGCTATTGGCCTGAGCGCAATCTTCACGGTGCCGCTGCTGCTGGAACGGCAGTATCTCGCGGCGACCGCGGTCGAAGTGGCGCGCGGGCAGATTGGCGAGCACGTGTGGACGTGGCGCGCGTTTCTCGACGCGCGGGTGCGCTTCGGGTACAGCTTCGACCCGCCGTACAAGCTCGGACTCATCCAGCTATTGCTGGCCGCGCTTGGGCTGATTGCCGCGCGACGCCGCGACCCGGTGTGGCTGTACTGGATCGGGGTAGCAGTTGCTTCCGGCTTCCTGATGTCGGCTTGGGCCGCGCCGCTGTGGCAGGGGAGCGAACTGCTGCTGATCGCGCAGTTCCCGTGGCGGCTGCTTGCCTGGCTCAGCCTGCCGCTCGCGCTGTTCACCGGCGCGGCAGTTGCGGCGGTGAGGCGGCCCGCGGCGCAGGCGGCGGCCGCCGTCGGGCTGATCGCGCTCGTCATGCTTGCGCAGACGCCGGTGCTGCCCGGTCTGTGGGGCTGGCCCGCGGTGCAGACGCCGGGCTCGGTGGCAGGGTTGAGCCAGTTCGAGCGGGACACGGGCGCGCTCGGCACAAGCTCGACGCGCGAGTTTATGCCGAAGTGGGTCGAGAGCGACGCGCCGGGCGCGGTCGAGCCGGCGGAGGGCGCGCCGCGGGTTGCCGCGGTGGAGGCCGCAAGCGACTTCGGGCTCACGTTACGCACCGAAGTCGCACTTCCCCGGCTGGCGCGCGGAGGACGAGCGCGGCGCCGCGCTCGCCATCTCGCCCACGACGGCGATGGGCCTGCTCACGGTCGAGGTGCCCGCGGGGAGCCACCAGATCACGCTCAGGCAGGGCGCAACGGGCGCCGTGCGCGCGGGCGAGGCGATCACCGCCGCGACGCTGCTGGGGCTGACCGCGTTCGCGCTGGCGCGGCGCAGGGCGCGACCGCTCGCGGCGGCGCTGGTCGTGCTGCTCGCCGGCGTCGCCGTTGCCGCAGTTGCGCGCCCTCCCGCAAGGGCGCTTGCGCCGGTCGACAGCGTTTCGCTTGACGGGGTGACGCTCGCGGGGATGCGGACGGAAGTGGAGGCGGGCGGCGTGTGGCTCACCCCGTACTGGTGGGTGGATCGAACGCCGGGCGAGGCATGGCGCGTGCGGTGGCGGATGAAGGATGCGGGCGGGGCGACGGTGGCTGAGCGCGCCGCGCGGCCATATCACAACGCGATGGCTGCGAGTGACTGGCCGCCGAACACGCTCGTCGACGATGCGCACTACTTGCCGCTGCCCGATGGGGCGCGCGCGGGAGAATACTCGGTCACGGCGCAGCTGCTGAGCGGAAGCGGTGCGAGCGCGGAAGTCCCGGTGGCGAAGTTCTCGGTTCCGACGGACCGGCCGGCTGCTCCGCAGCCCGCGCGGGCGCTCGCGGCGCAGTTCGGCGGCAAGATCGCGCTGCTTGGCTATGATCCGCCGGCCACGCGCGCGGAGCCGCCGGCCGGGATCGACGCGGTCGCGCGGGCGGGCGACGCGCTGAGCTACACGCTCCACTGGGGAGCGACCGCGGCCGCGGATGAGAACCTGCACGGGTTCCTGCACCTGACGGACGCTGCGGGCGAGACGCTGGCGACGCGGGATCAACTGGCGGGCGGCGGGCGCCA
>JALOOB010000250.1 GCA_025454635.1 Anaerolineae bacterium | reverse complement strand
GTCGAGCGCAGTTGGACGGTCGCCTCATATCCGTGATCGCCGTCCGTGTTCGCAAGGAAGTAGATCTCCTTGTTGTCGCACGTGCGGTGGTGCGCCCAGATCGTCGGACGCCCTTCGACCCGGACGTCGAAGGGAAGAACGCGATCCAGCGCCGCGGGCAGGGCCGCGCTGGACACAATGCGGGTTCCGGCCGGCAGCGTCTCGCTCGCCGGAACGCCGTCGACGCGGCCGGGGAGAGGCTCTATCGCAAGCACCACCCCGCCGGCAGATGCGAACTCCCTCAGTAGGGCCACCGTGTTCGCGAACAGGGTAACCGCCGGGGGCACGACGACAACCCGATACATCGCCTCCCCGACCGCAAGCCGAGGACCGTCCGCCCGGCGCACGACCCGGCCCTCGCATGGTTCGCCCCGCTCCATCAGCATCTCGTCCGCGAGGTGGCAGTCGCGCTGCGCCTGCATGAGGCAGAGCAGCAGCTCATTCAGCGCGCGATCGAGCTGGATCACCGGGCTGGATGCGCGGGGACGGTACAGGCTCCAGGCGCTCGCGACGGGGTGGATCACCAGGATGTCCACCTGGCGTCGTCCCTGGCTCAGCGCATAGCTCAACCGCGCGAAGTAATCGGAGACGAGACGGTTCTCCGGCCACCATGGCTGCTGGAAGAAGAGGTTCGGCGGGCAGTCGCGCTTGCGCTCGCCGGCCATGCTGTACAGCGCCATGTGCGGGTTGTTCAAATTGGCGCCGAGGACGTATGCCCAGTCGCCAATCCATTTCCGGCCCGCATGGCTGAAATCCTGGCCCGAACAGCCGTAGTTCTCGCACAAGGTTCGCAGCTTCCCCGTCTGGCACGCGACGCTGTCCAACTGCTTGACGGTCAGCACCATCCCGGCGTCGAAATCGTTGACGCTCCGTCCCAGCTTGTCGATGCCGGGGATGCTCATGTGCGCGAGGTGGGGCATGACCGCGCCGACCCAGGGGATCTGCCACAGCAGCGTGTCCTCGCCCATGAAGTGCCCGGCGAAGCTCAGCCCGCGCGCCTCGCACCACCGGCGCACGGGCTTGGTGAACCGTTCGAGGAACAGCCGCGTAACGGTGCGGTAGAAGTCGAAACGCACCTTGTGGGCGTCACCGGTGTCGAAGAACAGGCTCGGCAGGTGCGGGAGCAAATCGTATCCGTTCTCCCTCTGGAAGAACTCCGGGAGGTCGTCCGTCCAGGGCACGGCGGGGTCGTCGGCCTGGTAGCCGAATTCGCCGTATGAATAGCGGTGGAACTGAAGGCAAGGCTCGTCGGTAAAGATTCCCGGCACGGTCCGCCCGAACTCGTCGCCTATCTCGCTCGCGTAGACGTTGTGCGTGGTGTTCAGAAACGCGGCAACGGCATCGGCGTTGAGCAGGTCCACGTAAGCATAGTCGTTGAAGATTTCATTGCCGAGCGCCATGACCGCGGGATAGAACTGGACGAGCCGGTCGTCCGGGTGGCTCAGCCGGGGGGCAGGGTCGGGGCAGATATCGACAAGAACGCCGCCCGCTTCGCGGGCGCGAAACGTCGCGACGCGCTCGGCGAGCAGATTGAGCCGGGTGTCCACTTTGCGCACCAGGTGCTTGGCCCGGTGCGCCGGGTTGCCGGCAACGCTGGCGCCGCCGCCGTAACCGCTCGGCCACTTGTCTTCATCGTAGAGCCACGCCTGCATGCTGCACGAGCGGGCTTCGTCAACCGCTGCTCGAACGGCAGCCAGCCAGTCCGGTCCCATGTAGGGCGTGCGCAGGCCCGCCCGCGAGTGCATGAAGAAACCGCCCCAGCCGCCCTCCTTCATCAACCTGATCTGCCGCCGCAATTCGTCAGGATCGAGCAGGTCATTCCACGACCAGAAAGGGATCTCCCGGTACTCTTGTCCCGGGTTTTGAAAGCGCTCGCGGTCCATTCTACTCCCTGAGGCGATCCAATTGGCGGAGGAGGGCCGCGCCGATTTCGTCCGCGCGGGGCGCCGCGGACACAATCTGCCGCAGAGTCACGGCGCCATCGACGCGCTGCGCCGCCACGATCTCTCCCATCAGCCCGGGAGCGTGAGCCAGCAGGCAGCCCAGGACCGCAGACCACGCCGGAGGATCGGCATACACGTAGTCGAGCGCCACGTCCAGCGAGGGCGCCGGACGTCTCGTCGGTGGGCGATACGGATATCGCCAGCAGTGCGTCCCAGACCCCACCTCCACCGAACCGGCGTCGCTCCCCGGTAGGTTCACCGTGGCGGTCGTGTTCGCCGGGATCGTGATTTCGACTTCGATGCGCTCGCCCTCGATGCTCCATGCGCATGCAGCCGTTCCGTACGGGGTGCGGTGTCGCACCTGGGCATGGGTGAGGTTGCCGCTAGGCCGTGGCTGAAAGACGAGCCTGCGATAGCCCGCCTCCGCGGGCGCAAGGCCGCCGACCGTCCGATACAGCCAGTCGGCGACCGAGCCGAGCGCGTAGTGGTTGAACGACGTCATGGCGCCGGGGTTGATCGAACCGTCCGGCCGCAAGCTGTCCCAGCGCTCCCAGATCGTCGTCGCGCCCAGGGTCACAGGGAAGAGCCACGACGGGCATCCCCGCTCGTCGAACAGCCGGAACGCGACGTCGTGCTGCCCCGTGTCGCAGAGAGCGTCGCAGATCACGGGCGTGCCCAGTACCCCTGTGCTGATCCGGTAACTGCTTTCCCGGACCAACTGAGCCAGCCGCTCCCCGGCCCGCGCGCGTTGGCATGGATCGGGAAGAAGGTCGAACTGGATCGCAAGGGCATACGCGGTCGGCGTATCGCTCAACAGGCGGCCGGCGGGCGTCACGAACTGGCGCGCAAAGGTATCCCGCACTTTCGCAGCCAGCGAAAGATAGTGGGCCGACTCCGTGTCCCGGCCGAGCGCCAGCGCGATGCGGCCGGTGAGCGCCGCGGAGCGGGCAAAGTAGGCCGTGGCGACGAGGCAGGGGTCCGTGCGCGCGGCCGCCGGGTCGTCCGGGGGCGCGGCGGGATCGAGCCAATCGCCGAACTGAAAGCCGCGATCCCACAAGAGCTCTGGCCCGCTAAGCCTCGTGACGTGGTCCACCCACGCCCGTATGCTGTCATACTGGTCGGCCAGAACACGAAGATCGCCGTATCGCTGGTGCAACGTCCACGGAACGATGACCGCCGCGTCGCTCCACCCCGCGGCGCCAACCGGCGGCTCCATCAACACGTTCGGCACGACAAACGGCACCGCGCCGTCCGCGCCCTGGTCCGCAGCGAGGTCGGCCAGCCACGAGGTGAGGAAGCCCGCGCTGTCATAGAGGAAGCACGCGGTCGGGGAGAACAACTGGATGTCGCCCGTCCAGCCCAGGCGCTCGTCGCGCTGCGGGCAATCCGTGGGCACGTCGAGAAAGTTGCCCCGCATGCTCCAGACCGTGTTCTCGTGGAAGCAGTTGATGATCGGGTCCGAGCACTCGAACCAGCCGGTTCGCTCCATGTCCGAGTGGCACACCACCGCGCGGACCGCTTCGAGCGACACTTCCCCTGGCCAACCGTCGATCTCAGCATAGCGGAAGCCGTGGAACGTGAAGCGCGGCTCCCAGGTCTCCTCCGCGGCGCCCTTCAGGATGTAACGGTCAGTGGCTTCGGCCGTGCGCAGTGGCCTCAAACAGAGCTCGCCATCCTCCAATTCCTCGGCGTGGCGGATCGTGATGGCTTGCCCGCCCTCGCCCGACACAGTGAACTTGAGCCGTCCGACCAGGTTCTGGCCGAAGTCGACGATGGTTTTACCCGACGGAGAGGTCGTGATGGCGCGCGGCGACAGAGTCTCAATCCGGCGCACCGGCGGCCCATCGGGCGCCACAAGCGTGCGGAGGTCCCGTTCGAGGGAGCGCACGGCAGACCACTCGCCGTCGTCGTAACCGGCCAGGTCCCACCCCGGCCGCTCGAGCCGCGCATCGTACGTCTCGCCATCGTAGATGTCGTGATTTCCAGTTGCGCGAGCAGCGCGACCCGGTCACCGTAACAATTGCGCCGGCCCCCGCCCCAGCCCAACCGCCCGCGGTGCCACCCGTCGCCGAGCATCGCGCAGATGGCGTTCGCGCCCTCGCGCAGCAGCCCCGTAACGTCGAAGGTGCGATAGCGGAGCCGGCGGTCATAGCTTGTCCAGCCCGGGTCCATGACGTGATCGCCAACGGTCACGCCGTTGATCGATGCCTCGAAGACGCCGAGGGCCGTGACGTACAGCCGCGCTTGCGCCACGCGCGGCGCGACCCAGAACTCCTTGCGAAGCAGTGGCGCCGGCCCCGGTTTGCTCGTGTCCTCGGGCCAACCCGGCGTCACAAAGGCCGCGTGCCAATCCCGGGCTTCGAGCAGGCCCGCCTCGACAGAGACTGGCACGCTCCAATCCGATTCCGCGCCATCGACGCCCCGGACTCGGACGCGCACCGCAAGTCGCTGGCGCGATTGGAGCGCCGCAAAGGGCCAGGGCGCCAACACCGACTCGCCCGACTCGATCAGGCCGGTTTCCTGGTCCGACTCGCGTGTCGAACCCCGCGCTTCGACCTCATACCCGGCCTGCATCCAGTCGGGCTGATCGGCTTCCACGATCCACGAGAGGCGCGGCCGGCTGGCGCCGATGCCCAGCGCATCCCGGCGGTGCTCGAACCGCACGTCGACAACGCGCGGCTGTGGGACGACCGCGCTTCTCATACCAGGTTCACCGCGTCGCTCAGCAGAAAGCAAGCGACCTTGTGACCGGGCTGCGCTTCCACCAGCGCCGGCTGCGCCTCGCGGCACCTCGCCATGACGCGCGGGCAGCGGGTCGAGAAGTAACAGCCCTGCGGAGGGTTGATCGGACTCGGCACGTCGCCGGTGAGCATGACGGCCTCCGCCGGGTCCGCGCTCCAGCTCGGCTTCGGCGTCGAGCCAAGCAGGGCCTGTGTGTACGGGTGAAGCGGTGAGGCGAAAAGCTCGTCCGTGCCGGCCATCTCCACGATCTTGCCGAGATACATCACGGCCACGTCGTCGCTGAGGTAACGGACCGCGCGCAGGTCGTGAGAAATGAACAGCATGGTCAGGTGGAGTTGATCGCGCAGGGTCCGCAGCAGGTTGATGATTTGCGCCTGGATCGAAACGTCCAGCGCCGAGATGGGCTCGTCGCCGACGATGAAGGTCGGGTTGGTGGCGAGCGCACGCGCGATGCCGACCCTCTGGCGCTGCCCCCCGCTGAACTCGTGCGGATAGCGGTTCTCGAAAGCCGGATTCAGCCCCACTGTCGTCATCAGATCCGCGACGCGGTCGGGCAACTCGGCTGGCGAAGTCAGCTTGTGGATGAGCAGCCCTTCGCTGATCGTGAACCCGACCGTGGCGCGCGGGTCGAGCGACGCGTACGGGTCCTGAAAGATGATCTGCATGCGCTTGCGGAGCGCGTACAGTTCGTCATCCTTCAGCTTGCGTAGGTCCTGCCCCTCGAAGAAGACCTCTCCCGCCGTCGGGCGGACCAACTGCAGCAGCGAGCGGCCCACCGTGGTCTTGCCGCAGCCCGACTCGCCCACCAGGCCAAGCGTCTGCCCGCGGCGTATGTCCAGGCTCACGTCGTCGACCGCTTTGACCGTCAAGCGGCCCGACCACGGCCAGAAACCCTTGTGCGGCCCAGGGTAATACGTCTTGAGGCCGCGCACGCTGACGATCACGTCGTCAAGGCCGCTCGCGGGGTTCCCAGGCGTTATCATCTCAAGCCTCCCTCAGCCAGCACGCGACCTGGTGGTCCACCGCGTGCCCGTCCCCAGCAGCTTCAAGCGCCGGGCGGGCCTCCTGGCACTGCCGGACTGCAAGCGGGCAACGAGGCGCGAAGGCGCAACCCGCGGGCAGATCGATCAACTCGGGCGGCAGGCCGGGAATCGCGTTGAGCGGAAGGCTGCGGTCTCCCGTCAGTTCCAGTGTGGAGCCAAGCAGGCCCGCGGTGTATGGGTGCGCGGGCGCGGTGAACACCCGTTGGGTTGGTCCGGTTTCGACCGCGCGCCCCGCGTACATGACGATCACGCGCGCGCAAAGCTCCGCGACGACGCCGACATCATGCGTGATGTAGACCACCGCCGCGCCCGAGGTGTCGCGCAGTTCGCGGATGAGCCGCAAGATTTGGCGCTGCACCGTCACATCGAGCGCGGTCGTCGGCTCGTCGGCAATCAGGAGCCGCGGCCCGCACGATAACGCCACGGCAATCATCGCGCGCTGGCGCATCCCGCCGGAAAACTCGTGTGAGTACTGGCCGAACCGCCGCTCCGGATCGGGGATGCCCACCTGCCCGAGGAGCTCGATCGCGCGTGCCCGCGCCGCGCCGCCCGACAGTCCCTTGTGCAGCCTCAGCGGCTCCGCGATCTGCTTGCCAACCGGCATCGTGGGATCGAGCGCGGTGAGCGCGTCCTGAAAAATCATGGCTACGCTGGGGCCGCGCAAGCCGCGCATTTCCCGCTCGCTCAGCTTCAGAATGTCCCGGCCATCGAGGGTAATGCTGCCGGCCGCAATCCGGCCGGGCTTGGGCAGCAGGCGCATGAAGGAGAGCGCGGCAGTCGATTTCCCGCACCCGGACTCCCCAACCAAGCCGACGATCTCGCCGGCCTTGACCTGCATCGACAGGCCGTCCAGCGCGGTGACGATGCCCTCCCGCGTTGGATACTGCACTTGCAGGTCCCGCACGTCGAGGACCGGCGCCTCCAGCCGCGCCTGCGCCGCGAACGTCCCCGGCTGGAACCCCTTCACAGAAGGCGCGTCAATCATGGTCGCCCTCCTACTTGTTCCGGCTCTTGGGGTTGAGCGCGTCGTTCAGCGCATCCCCCATGAATTGCAGGGCCAGGACGACAACCGCTAATGTGATGCCGGGGGCAAGCACGAGATACGGGTGCGTTCGCACTTTTGACATGCCCTGGAAGATCATGGCCCCCCAGCTTGCGCCGGGCGGCCGGATGCCGATGCCGAGGTAGCTCAACGAGGACTCAAAGAGCATCGCGTTGCCGAAACTGAGCGTCACGAGCACGATCATCGACCCCAGTACGTTCGGGACGAGGTGTTTCATGATAATCCACCGCGGCCGCGCGCCGAGCGCCAGGGTGGCCTCGATAAACTCCCGCTCGCGCAGCGAAAGCACCTGGCTGCGGACCAGCCGCGCGGGCCATGTCCAGTTGATCATGCCGATGGCAAACACCACTACGGCGTAGCTGATCATCACCTCGTTCCGCAGAAACTCCCATCCGGTCGCGTTGTAGAGCGAACCGGCCAGGTTCTTGAGCGCCGGCGCGGTCGCGACGCTGACAAAGGCCGCCAGCCAGATGGCCGGAAACGTCATCACGCCGTCGATGACCCACACGACAAGCGCATCCACCTTGCCGCCTGCGAACGCGCTGAAGGCCCCGACCAGCAGCCCGACGATCGCGCCGGTCAGGCTGATCGCCATCGCCACCATCAGCGCGGTTCGTCCGCCCATCAGCACCCGGCTGAAAATATCCCGGCCGAGATCATCGGTGCCCATGATGTGCGCTGCGGAAGGCGGTTGCAGAATGGCCGTCCAGTCCTGCTCCAGATAGTCGTAGGGCGCGATCTGCTTGGCGAAGATGGCGGCGAGGCAGAGCAGAACGAACACAGTTAGCCCGGCCATGCCGGCCCAGTTGTGCCGGAACTTGTACCAGGCGTCATCCCAGAAACTGCGGGACCGCTTCGCCCGCCGCGCGCCCGCCGGCGCGCCGCCCGGCGATATGTCCGCCGGAACGATCGTTGAAGTATCCAATCCATCCACCTCGCCGCTACTTCGTCACGCGCACGCGCGGATCGATCAGGCCGTAGACCAGGTCGACCCCCAGGCTGAACAGCATCACGATCACCGTCGACACCAGCACGGCGCCCGTCACGGTCATAATATCGCCGCGCTGCAGCCCCTTGCTCACCATCATGCCGAAGCCCTGGATGTTGAAGATCTGCTCGATAAAGATCGTTGCGCCCAACAACCCCGCGCCGGTCATGCCGATCACAGTGATCACCGGTAGCATCGCGTTGCGGATGACGTGGCGCGCGATCACCAGCCGCTCGGAGAGGCCGCGCGCGCGTGCTGCGCGCACGTACTCCTGCGAGAGCACTTCCAGGATCGACACGCGGGTGGTCCGCACGACGTTCAAGAGGCCGACCATCGCCAGGCAAAAGGCCGGCAGGATGGTTTCTTTGGCGAAAAGGCCATGCCATCCCACGCCGACCGACGGCAGAAGCTGAAGCCTCACCACCACCACGATGATCGCAACAGGCGCAAGGACAAAGGATGGAATCGACGAGAGAATGGATGACCCGCTGACGAGCACCCGGTCCAGGAAGCCGTTGCTGAATACGGCAGCCACCACGCCTAACGGAACCCCGATGATGGTCACCAGGACGAGCGCGGCGAGGCATAACTGCAGCGATTGAGGAACCGCGTTTTTGATGAGGTACGCCACCGGCGGGTCGCCCATCATCACGTACGACCGGCCGAGATCCCCGTGCGCGGCGTTCCACAGCCAGTTCGCATACCGCGCGTAGATGGGGTCGTCCATCCCAAGCTCCTGGCGGAACTTCTGGTACAGCTCGACATCGAAACCCTTCGTCGAGTCCCCACGCGTACCTGCCAGGTACGCCGCCAGGTCGCCCGCGCCATATTGCCCCACAACGAAAGTAAAGGCGGTGACGACGATGAGCAGCGGGATCATGCTGAGGATTCGCCGGACGAGATATCGGAGCATGACGCTCTTCTCCTGCTGTGCCAGACCTCCGAGGTTGCCCAACCCGGGCGGGCGAGCGATCTCGGAGGTCTGCGCATGTGCCGAGCCTAGTGCTTGAGGATGTAGGTCTCGGTGATGAACTTGCCGTCCTCTTCGCTAATGGACGGGCGCGCGGGGCCGTACAGGTTCAGGTTCTGCACCCACGGCGCCTGCAGGCGGTACGTCGTGCCGACGAACAGGTCGAGGGAGAACACGTTGTCGACCCAGAGCTGCTGCGCTTCGGCGAGCTTCTCGCACATCTTGACCGGATCGGTCTGTTCGCCGGCTTCCTTCATCTTCGCGACCAACTCGGGCACGTACGGCAGGTTCAACATGGTCATCTGCTTCTCGTCCGCAGGGAGCGGCTGCGAGAGCGGGACCAGGTTGTTCATGTACGAGTACACGTCCATGGTGTGCTCGCCCTGCGAGTTCGGCCAGAAGTGGGTCGGGTAGGTCGGCTTGGTGTAGTCGGCCATCGGCTCCTGGTGGATGATGATGTTCTTCATCCCCAGGTTGTCCTGGAGCATCTTCTGGAGCACCTGCGCCTGGATGGCCAGCTGGTCCGCGTACGGGGACTTGGCGAGTTCCGCCTTGGCGGCCTCGGGATCATATTTCAGCGGCGCCACCTTGGCAAACTGCTCGTTGCACGTCGGCACCGAGCCGGGGATGTGGTGGTAATCCAGAACCGTGAAGCCGGTTTGGCCCGCGCCGCCGCCCAGCACGTCGACCAATGCCTGCTTGTCGATCGCCATCGCGATCGCCCGCCGCACGTTGACGTCTTCCATCGGCTTGAACGCTGAGATCAGCATGTGTTCGAGGTCGTACCCGACCGCGGGCTTGAGGCTCGCTTTCAGGAACTCCGAGCTCTCGGCGGCCTGCGCGTCCTCCGGGCCGAGCGGCATCATGACCGCGTCCGCTTCCTTGTTCTCGAAGGCCGACAGGGCCGTCGAGTAATCGGACATCAGGGTGACGACGATCTTGCTCAGTTCGGGCTTCTTGCCCGCCCAGTGCGGGTTCGGGACCATGGTGTAGCCGCTGCCGGATGCGAAGGAGTTGAGCATGAACGGCCCGGAGCCACGCCCGGCTCGGTCGTCCAATAGGCGTCAGGCCCGTATTCCTTGCCCTTGCCTGCCTGCACGGATTCCGGCTTGAGGATCATCCAGAACTGCAGCGGCTCCACGCTCAGCATCATCACCGGCTGGGTGAAGTCAAGCTGGATGGTGTAATCGTCAATGACCTTGATGCCTTCGACCATCGCGGCGTCGAACTCGTCGGCCTCGATCTTGCCGTCGAAGACGTCCTGCGCGCCTACAAGGCTCGCGAAGTAGCGCTTGGCCGATGAGCCCGAGAACTTGGCGTTCAGATCCGGGTGGCCGGTCATGATGAGGTAGCCGAGCGACCACGCCGCGTCTTCCGCCGTGATCGGCGAGCCGTCCGAGAACTTCTGGTCCTGCTTGAGCTTCAGCGTGACCGACGTCCGGTCGTCGTTGAACTCCCACGACTCGGCCAGGCTGCGCGCAGTGTTCGCGCCCTCGAAGCTGTCCTGCATTCCGACCATGCGCATGTGCATCAGGCCGGCCGCGCCGCCCGAGCCGAACTGGTACGGGTTCATGCGGAACGCGCTGTTCCAGTCGGCCATTTCGATGACGCGCAGTTCCTGCACGTCCGACCGCTCTTCCGCGACGGGCGCGAGGGTTGCCTCGACAACCACGGTCTCCTTCGCGACGACCGTCTTCTCGACGACGCTGGTCTCCTTGACCACGACGGTTTCCTTGACGACCTGGGGCGCAGAGGTGGCCGCGGGCGCCGCGGGCGCGGGGGCGCCTGCGCAGCCGGCCAGCATCGCGCATATCGTCAGGACAGCAAGCATGACGAAGAGCTTCTTGGACACATCATCCTCCTAGAACTGGTGAAGGTAGGCAGACTTCGAGCGATAGACTGCGCCTGCAACGCGCAGGCGGTTTGGTTTCTGGCGCCTCCTCCCGTCTCTCGGCGGTCATCGAAAGAGCTTCTTGATCTCGCGCATGACCGCAAGATCCGGTTCGTAGGCGGTCCCATCCTGGTAACATAGCAAGTTGAACGTGACCGCTCCGCCGTGATCCAGGAACCGCTGCAGGTACTCCGCGGCGCTGCAGGCGCAGGGCGCCGGCCACGTGAGATCGCGCGTTTCCATCTCGAGCCCCCACGTTCCCGCGGCCGGCCAGCGCATCTCGTGGTGCCACGTGGTGAAGCTGTACCAGGGCAGGCCCGCGGGAGTCACCGGCCCGCGGGGCAGGTAGTTGAGCCGGGCTATCTCGCCGGCCCAGTAATCCTGGTACGGGGTGACCAACTCGTGCTTCTCCACCCCGGGGTTGTAGCAGACGAGGCGGTCCGGATTCCCCACCTT
>JALOOB010000529.1 GCA_025454635.1 Anaerolineae bacterium | reverse complement strand
CCTGGTTGACCTCGCCGCGCTCCCCCTGGCGGAGATCGCGCGGCGTGACGCGACCTGGCGCATCGGCGCAACCGCCACGCTCGAGGCGCTGGCCGCCGCGGATCTGCCTGCCGGCCTCCCCGCCGCAGCCGAGCGCCACGCGCAACCCAACCCGCCGCTCTGCTCGCGCTCGATGCGCGCCTCCTGATCGAGCCCGGCGCGCTGCTCGTTCCTCTGGAGATCTACCTGCAAGGCTACGAAAAGCCCGGCCATCTCATCGTCGCGGTCGACATTCCTCTCGGCCGCGTCTGCGCGCTCAGCGAGGTCAGCAAGTCGCCCGTCGACGCGCCCGTCATCGTGGTTGCGGTCGGCGCCGAGCAGGCCGCCGCCGGCCCCCGCCACTTCATCGCCGCCGCTGCGGGCGCCGGCCAGCCCCTGTTCCTCCTCGCGGGCGCATCGCAGTTGCTCGAAGGCGCGCCGGATTCCGGTCTCCCCGCGCTCGCCGCGGTCACGCCCGATCTTCCTTGGCGGGACGACGCCCGCGGCAGCGCCGCGTATCGCAACGCGATGATCCCCGTCTTGCTGCAACGCGCCATCGCCCAACTGCTCGCCGCGGAGGTGAACCATGCAGGCTAACGTTACAATCAATGGCCGCTCGGTCACCCTCGAAGGCGCGGCGACCGGCTCGCTCCTCGACGCGCTGCGCGCGGCCGGCTATCACAGCGTCAAGCGCGGCTGCGACACCGGCGACTGCGGCAACTGCGCCGTCCTGCTCGATGGCAAGCAAACCAATTCCTGCCACGTCCTCCTCGCGCAGGTCGACGGCTGCTGCATCCAAACCGCCGAGGGCCTGGGCGAAGTCGAGCATCAGGGCTGGAAGACCACCGGCGGCCTCCACCCCCTCCAGCAGGCCTTCATCGAGTTGGGCGCGATCCAGTGCGGCTTCTGCACCCCCGCCATGCTGCTCGCAGGCGAAGAACTCCTGGAGCGCAAAGGCTACAACGCAGGCGCACCCGAACCCATCACCGAGGCGGAGGCCCGCGAGGCCCTCTCCGGCATCCTCTGCCGCTGCACCGGCTACGTCAAGCCCGTCCAGGCCATCCTCGCCACTGCCGCCCGCCTGCGCGGCGAGGAGCCGACCCCCGCGGCCGCGCAGCCGCTCCGCGCGGGTGATGGCGGCGACGACGGCATCGCCGTCGACTTCCGCCTCGCCGGACCGCCCGCGCCCCACCGTTCCGGCCGCGATCCCGTCGGCCCCGCCGATCCTAACCTCAACACGCTGACCGAAAGCCCCGTGCTTCTCGTCGCTCGGCATGCTGATCGGCAAGATCAAGCACAGCCCGGTCGCCCACGCGCGCATCAAGTCCATTGACGTCTCCAAGGCGAAGGCGCTCCCCGGCGTCGCCGCCGTGCTGACCTACAAGGACATCCCCCGCGTCGCCCACTCCACCGCCGGCCAGACCCACCCGCTGCCCTCGCCGCTCGACACCTTCTCGCTCGACTCCAAAGTCCGCTTCGTTGGCGACCGCGTCGCGCTCGTCGCCGCCGAGACCGAGGAAATCGCGCGCCAGGCGGTCGACCTGATCGAGGTCGAGTACGAGGAACTGCCCGCCATTATCGACCCGCGCGACGCGCTGAAGATCCACGACGAGCCGGACTACGTCGACTTCGCCGAGTCGGACCGCACGCGCAACCTCGCCGCCCACATCTTCGTCGACATCGGGAATGTCGACCAGGGCTTCGCCGAGGCCGATCACGTCTTTGAAGGCGAATTCCTCGTCCCGAAGGTGCAGCACGTCCACCTCGAGCCGCACGTCGTCATCACCTACTGGGACGAGGACGACCGGCTCGTCGTCCGCACGTCGACCCAGGTGCCATTCCATGCCCGGCGCATCCTCGCGCCGGTGCTCGGCCTCCCCGTCAAGCGCATCCGCGTCATCAAGCCCCGCGTCGGCGGGGGCTTCGGCGGCAAGCAGGAAGTGCTCGTCGAGGACGCGGCCGGCCATCTGACTATCGCCACCGGCCGCCCCGTCAAGATGGAGCTGACGCGCGAGGAGGAGTTCGTCGCCTCCCGCTCCCGCCATCCGATGATCGTCCGCCTCAAGACCGGCGTCAAGAGCGACGGCGCCATCACGGCCAACGAGATGAGCCTCATCTCCGACACCGGCGCGTACGGCTCCCACGCGCTCACGGTCGCCGGCAACACCGGCCACAAGAGCATGGCGCTCTACGTGGGCGACGGCAAGTACCGCGAAAGCCCCAACATCCGCTTCACCGCGCAGACCGTCTACACCAACACGGTCCCGTCCGGCGCATTCCGCGGCTACGGCGTGCCCCAGGGCGTCTTCGCGGTCGAGTTGCAGATGGAGCGCATCGCCCGCGCGCTGGAGCTCGACCCCATCGAGTTCAGGCTTAAGAACGCGCTCCGCGCCGGCGAGGCGCAGCCGTTCTCCAAGGCCTGGTCCGAGGGTCGCGAGCCCGTCCCCGAATATATCGAGACCTGCGCGCTGGAAGAATGCGCCCGCCGCGCGGCCGAGGTCATCGGCTTCCGCGAGAAGCGCGGCAGCGTCGAGTGGCACGCCGTCCCCGGCCAGCCGCACCTGCGCCGCGGCGTCGGCCTCGCGCTCGCGATGCAGGGCACCGCCATCCCCTTCATCGACATGGGCGGCGCCTCCCTCAAGATGAACGACGACGGCTCATTCAACCTGCTCGTCGGCGCAACCGACATCGGCACCGGCTCCGACACCATCCTCGCGCAAATGGTCGCTGAGACGGTCGGCTGCGAGGTCGACGACATCATCGTCTACTCCTCCGACACCGACTTCACACCGTTCGACGTGGGCGCGTACGCGTCCTCGACCACGTTCATCTCCGGCGGCGCAGCCACCCGCGCGGCGCAGGACGTCGCGCAGATGATCCGCGAGGTCGCGCTGGAGTTTCTGGGTGAGGGCGTTAGTCTGGCCGACATCCGCTTGGCCGACCGCAAGGCCATCGCGCCCGACGGCCGCAGCGTCACCCTCGAAGAGATCGCGCTGCGCTCGCTCCACTCGTCCAACCAGCGGCAGATCATGGCCGTCGCCTCGTTCAACTCACCGGTCTCGCCGCCGCCCTTCACCGCCCAGTTTGCCGAGGTCACCGTCGACACGCAAACCGGCGAGGTGCGCGTCCAGAAACTCGTCACCGTGCAGGATTCCGGCGTCATCGTTAATCCCATCGCCGCAACCGGGCAGGTCGAGGGCGCCGTGACCCAGCAGCTTGGCTACGCGCTCACCGAAGAAATGCCCTTCGACGACAAGGGGCGCCCGCTCATGCGCACCCTGCAGGATTACCACATCTTCACCGCAACCGAAATGCCCGAGTTGGTCGTCGAGTTCGTCCAGAC
>JALOOB010000249.1 GCA_025454635.1 Anaerolineae bacterium | reverse complement strand
AGCCACGTTGCCGGCCAGGTCCTCAGCGCAGAACCGGATGAAGCCCGGGGCCTGGGGGCCGGTGTCGGGCACATCGGTGGAGTTCCACGCCGCCCAGTATTCGCCGGGCTGGCCCGGGATCGCCATCGCGGGGATCACGAGCGATTCATTAGCGGGGTCCGCGCGGTACTCGAACCACGCCTCGGCGACGCCGAAGTTGTCGGTCGCGTAGCCGAACAGTTCGTACTCCGTGCCCGTAACCGCGTAGCCGAACAGTTCGTACTCCGTGCCCGTAACCCACGCGCACACCTCATCCATCACCGGCCGTTCGAGGACCACCGGCTGCGGGGGAGTATTGTCAACACGAACGGCGCGCCGCTGCACCGAGCAGAGAGGATCGGAGCCGTCATCGATGCAGACGCGCACATGGTAGAGGCCGTCCGGAAGGTCAGCAGGAACTGTGAAGACGTACGTCAACGCATTGGCGCCCGTGCTCAACACACCGACCGGAACGACGGTCATCTCCTCACCGACGACCTGGTCGTACAGGTTCCACAACTGAAACGTCACTTCAACCGGCACAACCTGCGAGCCCGTCACGTTGATCGTGTAGGCGACGGTGAAGCTGCCCGGCGAATTCACCCACACGGGCTTCGGTCGGCGACTGAATCGAAACGCCTGCCACCTGTTCCGGGGCGGCCATTGCGGCCGGCACCAGCATTGCCAACATGGCGATGACGGTGAGAGCTACGAACAAGCTCTTGCGAGTAAACATGGATCCTCCTCGAATAACTTGAATCCGCCTGTAAATGGGCCCGTTATGGCTGCGGTTTGCCAGATCGAGCCGCGCAATACTCTGAGGCGCTGAGTGTTTGGCCGCGTGATCACCTCCCCTGTCCTGCCCTTGATGCCAAGGAGACCCGGATGATCCGATCCAAAAACGGTGGGCTTGCTGCGTTCTTCACGCATCGGATGTGGCTTGAGAATAGCCTCATTAGTGGCACTTGTCAAGCATTTATTGCAAAACTGTAATGATGCTGGCAACCCTGTAACGATCTCACCATAATCTCAGGAAAAGTTAGAGGGGCGGCGCCGGGCGCCGGTTTCAACCAAAGGGGGGCAGAACGGACTGCGCCCGCTACAGGCCGTCGGAGGTGGCGATGGCCTGCAGCGGGCGCCGGAAGCCTATGCCGGCTCTTTGCTCATCTTCACCGCGCACACCTTAAACTCGGGTATCTTCGCGGTGGGATCGAGGACCGGATTGGTGAGGAAGTTGACTGCCGACTCCGGGAAGTGGAAGGTGGCGAAGACCAGGCCCGCGCCCACGCGCGTGGTCACCTGCGCCTTGGCGACGATCTCGCCGCGGCGCGACTCCAGCCGGATCAGGTCGCCATCGCGCACGCCTGCGCGCTGCGCGTCCTTCGGGCTCACCTCGATCAGCGCCTCCGGATACACGGTGTTCAGACCCGACGCGCGGCGGGTCATCTCCGCGCCGTGCCAGTGGTAAATGACGCGGCCCGTTGTCAGCATGAGGGGATAATCGTCGTCCGGCAGCTCGGCCGGCTCGACGTGTTCCGCGGCGATGAAGCGGCCCAGCCCGCGGCTGAACTGGCCCACATGGAGCACCGGCGTGCCGGGATGATCCTTGCCGCGCACCGGCCACTGAAGCTGCGCGCCGGCATCGAGGCGCTCGTACGTCACGCCGGCGTATATGGGCGTGAGCGCGTTCGCCTCGGCCATCACGTCCTGCGGGCGCTGATACTCCCAGTCGGCCCACGGCGCGTCGGGATCGGGCACGGGGGCGCCCGCCGCCGCTGCCAGCGCGATCATGCGCTTCGCCAGCTCGATCACGATCCGGCTGTCAAGCATGGCTTCGCCGGGCGCCGGAACAGCCTTACGGACGCGCTGGATGCGGCGCTCGGTGTTGGTGAAGGTGCCCTCTTTCTCGGCCCAGCTTGCTGCGGGCAGCACGACGTCGGCGTACTGCGCGGTCTCGCTCGGGAAGATCTCCTGAAGGACCATAAACTCCGTCTGTCGCAGCGCATGCTTGACGTGGTTCAGGTCCGGGTCTGAAGTCATCGGATTTTCGCCGATGACGTACAGGCAGCGAACCTGGCCGCTCTCCACGCCCTTGAGCATCTCCGTTACGGTCAAGCCGACCTTGCCCGTGCCCGGCACGCCCCACGCCTTCTCGAACTTCTCGCAGTTCGTCGCGTCGGTCACATGTTGATACCCGGGGTAGTAGTTGGGCAAGCCGCCCATGTCGCACGCGCCCTGGACGTTGTTCTGCCCGCGCAGCGGATTCACACCGCCACCCGGCACGCCCATGTTGCCGAGCAGCATCTGGAGGTTGGCGCAGGAGACGACGTTCTGCACGCCGACGATGTGCTGCGTGATGCCCATGGCATACAGCAGGCTGCCCGGCCGGTTCTCGCCGAGCATCTTCGCGGCCAGTTCGATCTGCTCAACAGGAACGCCGGTGATCTCGCTCGCGCGCTCCGGCGTGTACTTCGCCACGGTCTCCTTGAGCGCGTCAATGCCTTCGGTGCGTGACGCGATGAAGGCGTCGTCCTGCCAGCCGTCGCGCAGCAGGATATGCATGATGCCGTTGAGCAGCGCAATATCGGTGCCGGGTTTGTGGCGGATGTGCAAATCCGCGTAGCGCGCGATGTCGATGCGCCGCGGGTCGGCGACGATCAACTTCGCCCCGCGCATCCGTTTTGCGCGGCGGATTTTGACGCCGATAACCGGATGCTGCTCGGTGGTGTTCGAGCCGATGATGAAGATGACCTTGCTATTCTCCGCGATATCACGGATCGAGTTGGTCATCGCACCGCTGCCGAAGCTGGTCGCCAGACCGGCGACAGTTGCGCTGTGTCACAACCGCGCGCAGTGGTCCAGGCTGTTCGTTTGCAGCACCTGCCTTGTCAGTTTGTTGACGAGGTAGTTTTCCTCGTTGGTGCACTTGGCTGAGGTCAGCACGGCGAACGCATCCCCGCCGCTTTCGGCCTTAACCTGCGTCCATTTGCGCGTGACGACGTCGAACGCGGTGTCCCAATCCACTTCGACAAAGGGGCTCGTTTGATTGAAGACTGAAGATTGAAGATTAGCCTCTTCGACCGGGTGGCGCTTCCGCCCCCGGCGCTTGACGCTATCATCTTCAACCTTCAATCTGAAATCTGCGATTCTCCACTCGCCCGCCGCCACCTTCTCGCCCATCTGCGCCGCGTCGAGCCACTTCGCGCGCACAAGCGGTCGCGTCAGCCGGTCGGGGTGATGGACGTAGTCGTAGCCGTAGCGGCCCTTGACGCACAGCGCGCGGCCGTTAACCGGCGCGTCGCTCGCGCTGGTGACGCGGACGATCTTGCCGTTCCGCACGTTGAGATCGTAGTTGCAGCCGACGCCGCAGTAGGAGCACGTCGTCCTGACCTTCGTCACCTGGCTTGCGCGGCCCTTGCCCACGCTCATCTTGTCGTACAGCGCGCCGACCGGACAGTACGCGACGCACTGGCCGCAGCTCTCGCAATTCGCGTCGAGCAGGTTCTGGTCCGCGCCCGCAACGAGCTTGCTCTTGAAGCCGCGGCTGGCGATGGCCCACACATCCCGGTTCTGGATTTCCGAGCACGCGCGCACGCACCGCGTGCACAGGATGCACTTGTTGCGGTCGATGAAGATAAACGGGTTCGGGTCGGGGTCGAGCGGA
Organism: Anaerolineae bacterium; assembly: GCA_025454635.1. Lineage (GTDB taxonomy): Bacteria > Chloroflexota > Anaerolineae > CG2-30-64-16 > CG2-30-64-16 > JALOOB01. Next base: position 2,493 of record JALOOB010000249.1, on the reverse strand, counting down.
TACTCGTGGCGCGCACCGTCGTGGACCGGCCACTCGACATCATACTCGTAGACCAGGTCCTGCAGTTCGCACGCGCCGTTGACCTCGCACCGCATGCACTCGTTCGGGTGGTCGGTGAGCAGCGCGTTGAGGACGAACTTGCGCGTCGCGCGCGCATCTTCACTCTCGGTGTTGACGGCCATGCCCTCGAAGACCGGCGTGGTGCAGGCGGTCTGCAACCCGCGCGCTTTCTCAACCGACACGACGCAGAGCCGGCACGCGCCGACGTTGGTCAGGTCGGGATGATGGCAAAGCGTGGGGATGCGGATGCCGTTCGCCCGCGCCGCCTCGAGGATGGTGCTCCCATCCGCCGCCTGCACCCGCTGCCCGTTAATCGTCAGGGTTACTGTCATGGGCTTTACTCTTTAACACAGTGACACAATGACACAAAGGCACATTTTGTGAGGCGCAAAGATCACACTGTGTCTTCGCGCCTCTGTGTCTTTGTGTTGAAAGCGCTAAACCAATGGTTCCCCGATGCGTTCGAGCCATTCAAGATCGCAGCGGAGGCAGCGCTTGCACTCCTCCTGAACGATCCGTTCCGGCAAGCACTGCTCGACCTCTTCAAAACGGCCGAGCGCGCCCCGCGCATCCGGCGCGAGCATGATCGGCTGCGGGCGCCGCGCGTCGGCATAGTTGTCCAGATCAAAGAGTTGCGGGATGTCGTGGCGGATCGGCTTGACGGAGACCTCCGTCAACTCCCCCGTCGTCAGGTAGGCGTCCACCGCTTTCGCAACAAGGTTGCCATGCCCGACCGAAGCAACGACGGTGCCGGGACCGACAACCGCATCGCCCGCAGCAAAGACGCCGGGCACGTTCAGCTCCATCGCCTTGCCCACGTCGAACGTCGCCGAACGATGCATCCCCAGGCTCTCGTCCTCCACCCACGTGATCTGGCCGATGGCGGGGATGAGCAGGTCGCACGGCACGTCGAACTCCGAGCCGGGGACGGGAACGGGTTTGCGCCGGCCGCTCGAATCATAGTCGCCCAGCGTTTGCCGCTGCAGGCGCACGCCCGTCACACGGTCGTCGCCGAGGATGGCCGACGGGTTGACGAGGAAATGGAAGCGCACGCCCTCTTCCATCGCGCCGTGGACTTCTTCGAGCGTAGCCGGCATGTCGCGCTGCTCGCGGCGGTACACGATGCTCACCTCGCTCGCGCCGAGCCGCCACGCAGAGCGCGCGGCATCCATTGCCGTGTCGCCGCCGCCCACAACGACGATGCGCTTGCCCTGCAGATCCGGCGGCTCGCCCGAGGCGATGTCGCGCAGCATCTGCACCGCATGGTAGACGCCCTTCTTGTCCTCGCCCTTCACGCCCAGGTTCCGGCTGCGGTGCGCGCCGAGCGCCAGCACAATGGCGCCATAACCGTCGGCCTTGAGGCTCTTCACGGTAAAGTCAGTGCCCAGCTCCATGTTGCAGCGGAACTCGACCCCCGCGCGCCAGATGTCCTCGATCTCCTTGAAAAGCACTTCGCGCGGGAGGCGATACGCAGGGATGCCATAGGTCATCATCCCGCCGGGAAGGGGCATCCGCTCGAAGACAGTCACGGCGTAGCCGCGCTGCGCGAGGCGGAGCGCGGCGGTCAGTCCGCACGGCCCTGCGCCGATAATCGCCACCTTCTTCCCGTTGCTGGGGGCTAGTTTCGGCGGCGTCCACGGCACGTCGAACTCGTGATCCGACATGAACCGCTTCGCCTGCCGGATGGCAATGGGCTCGTCGATGTCGCCGCGGCGGCAGCGTTTCTCGCAGAAGGCCGGGCACACGCGGCCGCAGATGGAGGGGAACGGGTTGGCGTCGCGATGAACTTCGACCGCCTCCGCGTAGCGGCCTTGCGCGATCAGCGAGAGGTAAGCGGGCACATCGACGTTCGCCGGGCACGCGCTGACGCAGCGCGCCCGCACAAGCATCTGGCAGCCCGCGGCCGGACAGCGCTCTTCCTTGATGTGCGTAAGGAACTCGTCCTCGAAGTGGCGCAGCGCGGAGAGCACCGGCGACGGGGCAAGCTGGCCGAGCGCGCACAGCGACCCTTTCTGCATGCCGTCGGACCAGTACTTGAGCCGGTCGATGTCGGCCAGCTCCCCCTTGCCCGCGCTGATCCGCTCGAGGATTTCGAGCATCCGCGTGCTGCCGATGCGGCATGGCGGACATTTGCCGCAGCTCTCGTCGACCACGAACTGCATGAAATACTTGGAGAACTCGACCATGCAGGTGGTTTCGTCTGCGACGATCATCCCGCCCGATCCCATCACCGCGCCGGCCGCGCGCAGGGAGTCAAAGTCGACGGGGGTGTCGAGATAGGCTTCCGGCAGGCACCCGCCAAGTGGCCCGCCGGTCTGCACCGCCTTGAACCGTCGGCCGTCGGGCACCCCGCCGCCGATCTCGTAAATGATCTCGCCCAGCGTGACGCCCATCGGAATCTCGATCAGTCCGGTGCGGTTAACCATGCCGCTG
>JALOOB010000248.1 GCA_025454635.1 Anaerolineae bacterium | reverse complement strand
CTGGATTACTTCGGGCGCTGGAAGGCGCTGCATTACGCGGCGAAGCGGTTCTACGCGCCGGTCATGCTGTCCATTGAGGACGCGCCGCCGCACCAGTCGGTCTACGTGAGCAACGACTCGGCGGAGGGGTGGCAGGGCGAGGCGCGGTGGTCGCTGACCACGCAGGAGGGCGAAGTGCTCGCGTCCGGCGAGAAGCCGGTCACAGTGGCGGCGGCGAGCACAACCTGCGTCGATCAGCTCGACTTTGCGCGGTTCATCGACGTGGACAGCCGGCGCAAGCTGGTGTTCGTCGCGGAGCTGTGGCAGGGGGACAGGCAACTCGCGCTGCAAACCGCGTTCTTCGTTCCGACGAAGCACCTGTCGCTCGCGGATCCGCAGATCGCCGCCGAGGTTCGGGAGCAGATGCGCCCGGAGGGCGAAGCGCTCGCCATCGACCTGACTGCTTCGTCGCTCGCCCGCCTCGTGGAGTGCGAGCTGGCGGGCGCAGCGACAACTACTTCGACCTGCCCGCAGGGCATACGGTTCGGATCACCGCGCCGATGCCGGATGGGTGGAGTCTTGCGAAGGCGCGAAGCGCGCTGAAGCTGCGTTCCGTGTATGACACGTATGCGAAGTGATCGGTAGGAACGACCGCATGGGGGCGACCGCGGGTTGCCCCTACTTCCGAGGTAGGGAGCGACATGAATCCTGATATCCAGTCCATTGTTGCCAGCATGACGCTGGAGGAGAAGGCCGCGCTGTGCGTAGGCGCCAGCGCATGGACGACGACGCCCATTGAGCGGCTGGGGGCGCCGGAGATGGTCGTGTCGGACGGGCCGCACGGCATCCGCCGCTTGCCCGACGTGAACCAGATGACGACCCAGAGCCTGCCGGCGACCTGTTTCCCGACCGCCTCCTGCACCGCGTGTAGCTGGGATCGGGATCTGATCCGCGAGATGGGCGCGGCGATTGCCGAGGAAGCCATCGCGCTGAACGTCGATGTGGTGCTGGGGCCAGGCGCGAACATGAAGCGCTCGCCGCTGTGCGGCCGCAATTTCGAGTACTTTTCGGAGGACCCATACCTTGCGGGCGAGTTGGCGGCGGCCTACATTCAGGGCGTCCAGTCGAAGGGCGTGGGCACGTCGCTCAAACACTACGCGGCCAACAACCAGGAGTACCAGCGTTTCACGATCAACGCAGAGGTGGACGAACGGACGTTGCGCGAGATTTATCTCCCGGCGTTCGAAAAGGCCGTCAAGCAAGGCAAGCCGTGGACGGTGATGTGCTCGTACAACAAGGTGAACGGGCGCTTTGCCTCCGAGCATCACAAGCTGCTGGTGGAGATCCTCAAGGACGAGTGGGGCTTCGAGGGGCTGGTGGTGTCGGACTGGGGCGCAGTGCGCGACCGGGTGAAGGCGCTCAAGGGCGGGCTGGACTGGGAGATGCCGGGACCGCAGCCGCGACGCGTGCAGCAGGTGATCGACGCGGTTCGCTGCGGCGATCTGGACGAGGCGATTCTGGACGAGTCGGCGCGCCGGATCCTGGGCATTGTGCTGAAGGCCAGCCAAACGCCCAAGGGCGCGCCAGCGACCTTTGACGCTGATGCGCACCATGCGCTGGCGCGCAGGATTGCGTCCGAGGGGATGGTGCTGCTGAAGAACGACGGCGTCTTGCCGCTGAAGCCGGGGCAGAAGCTGGCCGCCATCGGGCGCTCGGCGCTGAGCGCGCACTTCCAGGGCGGCGGGAGCTCGCACATTAACCCGACGCGGGTGGATGCGCCGCTCGACGCGCTGCGGGCGCGCGCGGGGGATGCGGAAGTGGCCCATGTGGAAGGCTACCCGGCAGACGACGCGTTCCGGCAAGATCTGATCGACGAGGCGGTCCAACTGGCGCAGCGGGCGGACGTCGCGCTGCTGTACATTGCGCTGCCGACTTACAAGGAATCCGAGGGGTACGACCGGGTCGACCTCGACCTGACCGCGCAGCAGATCGCGTTGATCAAGGCGGTGGCGGAGGTTCAGCAGCGCAGCGTCGTCATCATCAACAGCGGCGCGCCGGTCGCAATGAGCGAGTGGATCGACGGGGTTGCGGCGGTGCTGCAGGGCTGGATGATGGGGCAGGCCGGCGCGGGCGCGATCGCGGATATCCTGTACGGCCACGTAAACCCGTCGGGCAAGCTGGCGGAAACGTTCCCGCTGCGGCTGGCCGACACGCCGGCGTACCTCAACTGGCCGGGCGAGATGGGGAAGGTGCGCTACGGCGAAGGGCTGTTCATCGGCTACCGCTGGTACGACGCGCGGCAGTTGCCCGTGCTGTTCCCCTTTGGCTACGGGCTGAGCTACACAACGTTCGAGTACAGCAATCCGAGAGTTTCCGCCAAGAGCTTCCGCGACGCGGACGGCGTGACGGTGTCGGTCGACGTGACGAACACGGGGGCGGTGGCGGGCAAGGAAACGGCGCAGGTGTATGTCCGCGACCGCGCGGCCAGCCTGGCGCGACCGGAGAAGGAACTGAAGGGCTTTGCGAAGGTCGAGCTCCAGCCGGGCGAGACGAAGACGGTCACGGTCGAACTCGACTTCAGGGCCTTCGCCTTCTGGCATCCGGGATACGGGCGGTGGGTCACAGAGGACGGTGAGTTTGACATCCTGATCGGCGCATCGGCGGCGGATATCCGCCACGCGCTCACCGTTGCGGTCCAATCGACCGCGGACCTGCCGTGCCTGCTCGACCGGGAATCGACGATCCGCGAGTGGATGACGGACCCGCGCGGGCGCGTGGTGTTCGAGCCGCTGTACGCGCAGATGGAAGCGGGCCTGCGACAGTTGTTGATTGGCGAAGAGGGCGGCGAATCAACCATCGGCATGGATTTCATGGGCATGATGGGCGATATGCCGTTGGTGAGCGTGCTGATGTGGCAGCAGGACCGGCTGCCCGCGCACCCTGAGGATATTGTCGACGGGCTGCTGGCGCAGGCGCGCAGCCTGAACTAAACGCGCATCGAGATTGCTGACCGAACCACAAAGGACCAAAGAGCACTAAGTCTCACTAAGGTTTCCAAGGTCTTCGTGTAACCTGGTGTCTTTGTTCCTTCGTGGTTCGGTCGATATCCGCCTGCATGAAAGCAGTTGACCTTGTTACCACGCGAAAACGCCATGTCACCTACACTCGAACAGATTGCGGCGCTGGCCGGGGTGTCTCGTTCGACGGTCTCGCGGGTGGTGAATGACCATCCCAGCGTGGACCCGGAGACGCGCGAGCGCGTGTTGCGCGTCATACGCGAGCAGGACTATCACCCGAACGGCGCGGCGCGCGCGCTGGCGAGCCGGCGGAGCCATATCATCGGGCTGGTCATCCCGCAGTCGATGAGCGCGGTCTTCGCGGATCCGTATTTCCCGATCCTCATTCAGGGCGTCTCGACCGCGTGCGAAGAGCGCGACTACTACATGCTGCTCTCGTTCCCTGAGGCCGAGACGGAGACTTTGACGCGCATCGTGCGGGGGGCGCATCTTGACGGCCTCGTGGTGGCGACGTCGCTGATGGACAGCGGGCAGATTGCTCACCTGACGCGGTCGGGCACGCCGTTCGTGCTTGTGGGCCGGTCGACCTACGAGGGCGAAGTGACAACGGTCGACGTGGACAACGTGCGGGGCGCGGCGCAGGCGGTCCAACACCTGCTGCGCATGGGGTACACCGACGTGGCGACGATTACCGGGCCGCTCGGGCTTACCTCCGCAGTGGATCGACGCGACGGCTATCTTGCGGCGATGCGCGCGGCGCGGATCGAGCCGCCGGAGAGCTTCATTCAAGAGGGCGACTGGTCGGAGTGGAGCGGGGGGCGGGCGATGGAGACGCTGCTGCGGCTGCGCAACCGGCCGGAGGCTGTGTTCGTGGCAAGCGACAGCATGGCGGTCGGCGCGCTCAAGGTGATTCGTTCGGCGGGGCTGCGCGTGCCGGACGACATTGCCCTGGTCGGGTTCGACGACATCCCGATGGCGTCGGCGTTGGAGCCGCCGTTGACGACGGTGCGACAGTCGATCTACCGGCTCGGTCACACGGCCGCGAGCGTGCTCATCGACGACCTGCTGCATGCGCCGGAGGGTGAGCGCCCGCTGGCGCAAGGGCAGCGCATCCTGCTCGCGACGGAGTTGATTGTCCGGGAGTCGTGCGGACAGCAAATGCGAGTCGGGTAATAACGATCTGCCACAGAGGTCACAGAGAGCTCAGAGGAGACGAGCGTCGCTTCGGTCATCTGCCGTTCCTCTCTGTGATCTCTGTGGTCTCTGTGGTTTATGAGGGGTTCTGATGCGATACGGTTATTTCGATGACGCGGCGCGCGAGTACGTGATTACGCGGCCCGACACCCCGCTGCCGTGGATCAACTACCTTGGCAGCGAGGCTTATTTCGGGCTGATTTCCAACACGGCGGGGGGCTATTCGTTCTACCGGGATGCGCGGCTGCGCCGGCTGACCCGCTATCGCTACAACAACGTCCCGTTCGACACCGGCGGGCGGTATGTCTACCTGCGCGATAACGAGTCGGGCGCGTACTGGTCGCCATCGTGGCAGCCGACCCAATCGCCACTGGACGAGTACGAGTGCCGGCACGGCATGGGGTACACGGTCATCTCGTCGCGGGCGCGCGGGGTTCGCGCGGAGACGCTCTATTTCGTCCCGCTGGGCGAGAACCTCGAAGTGTGGCGGCTGCGCGTGACCAACGAACGCGACGCGAGCGCGGATCTGTCGGTCTTCTCCGCGATCGAGTTCTGCCTGTGGGATGCGTGGGACGATGCCACCAACTACCAGCGCAACTTCAACACGGGGCAGGTTGAAGTTGAAGACGGCGTCATCTACCACAAGACTGAGTACCGCGAGCGACGGGACCACTTCGCCTACTTTGCCTGTTCGGCCATGCCGGACGGCGGCGACACCGCGCGAGAGGCATTTCTGGGGCCGTATCGCGGGTGGGACCGGCCGCTGGCGGTGGAGCGCGGGGAGCCCTGCAACTCGGTGGCGCACGGGTGGGCGCCCATCGGGTCGCACTTCGTCAAGCTGGCGCTGGCGCCGGGCGAGACGCGCGAGTTGATCTTTGTCCTCGGCTATGCGGAGAACCCGGTCGACGAGAAGTTCGATCCGCCGGGGTCGCAGCGGGTGAACAAGCGGCGGGTGAAGCCTGTGCTGGCGCGTTTCCTGGACGGCGCGCAGGTTGATGCGGCCTTCGATCAGTTGCGCGGGCACTGGGATACGCTGCTCGGCAGGTTCCAGGCGCAGACGCCCGACGAACACACAAACCGCATGGTCGACATCTGGAACGCGTACCAGTGCATGGTCACGTTCAACATGTCGCGCTCGGCCTCCTTTTACGAGTCCGGCGTCGGCCGGGGGATGGGGTTCCGCGACTCGAACCAGGATTTGCTCGGCTTTGTCCACATGATCCCGGACCGGGCGCGCGAGCGCATCATCGATATCGCGTCGACGCAGCTGCCGACGGGCGGGGCGTACCACCAGTACCAGCCGCTCACCAAGCGCGGCAACGACATGGTGGGCTCGAACTTTAACGACGACCCGCTCTGGCTCGTGCTGGGCGTGGCCGCGTACCTCAAGGAGACGGGGGACCTCGCGATCCTGCACGAGTCTGTCCCGTACGACAACCAGCCGGGCACGGAGGCGCCGCTTTACGAACACCTCCAGCGGAGCATGCGGTACACCCTCGACCGGCTCGGCCCGCACCGGCTGCCCTTGATTGGAAGGGCGGACTGGAACGACTGTCTCAACCTGAACTGCTTCTCTTCGACGCCGGGCGAATCGTTCCAGACGACGACCAACCAGGACGGCGTGACGGCGGAGTCGGTGTTCATCGCGGGGCTGTTTGTCCTCGCCGCGGAGGAGATGGCGCAGATCGCGGAGCTGGCCGGAAACGCGGACGAGGCGGCGCAGTTGCGAGCGGACGCGGCGGAGATGACGGCTGCGGTTGACAAGGCGGGGTGGGACGGCGAATGGTTCCGCCGCGCGTATGATAACTTCTCGCGGCCCATCGGCTCGCACTGGAACGGAGAGGGGCA
>JALOOB010000528.1 GCA_025454635.1 Anaerolineae bacterium | reverse complement strand
GCCGTGGCCAGCGGTCGCTGCGGGGTGTCGGCAAACACCAGCAGCACGTCGTAGGCGGTCGTGAGGCTCGCGAGCGCGGGCGCGCCCGCGCTGACGTCGACGCCGGTGAACGTGTGTCCCGTGAGTCGTGCGTTGAAGTCGGCGGCGGCCTGGCTGGAATAGCGGTTCGACAGCACGCCGATGCGCGCCGCCTGCGCCGCACCCGCACCGAGTGCCATCGCGAGCACCGCGGCCGCAACGCGCAACCACACTGCGACCGGCGCGTGGGCCGGAAGGCGTTGCCGGCGGGCGGAATGCGAAGTTTTTGTCATGCGTCCAAGAGTAGCGGGTGTGCGTCCGAAAAGCCATGCCGGACAGGCGCCCGAATGCGCCGCTGGCCGGGATCCGTTGCAGGAAACGCAGCGTTTGCCGCGGTTGTCGCCATGGAGCGACATCCGGGTGTGTTTCCAATTGGCGACGAGGTGCTTGCCGGAGCAACTTCGCGCCCGCGTACCCCGGCGTTCGACCGTGGCACGGCCCGTCAGGTCCCCGCGCGCTCGATCAGCATCGCGTCGCCGTAGCTGAAGAAGCGATAGCCGCTGTCGATGGCGTGCCGGTACGCGGCGCGTACCGGCCCCATGCCGCCGAATGCCGACACCAGCATCAGCAGCGTCGAGCGCGGCAGATGGAAATTGGTGATCAACCGGTCGACGACGTGGAAGCGGTGGCCGGGGCGCACGAAGAGCGCGGTCTCGGCCTCGCCCGCGTGCAGGTGCCCGTTTGCATCGGCTGCGGATTCGAGCGCCCGCAGCGTCGTCGTGCCGACCGCGGTGACGCGTCCGCCGCGGGCGCGCGCGCGCGCCACCGCGGCGACCGTCTCGGCGGGCAGGCGGAACCACTCGGCGTGCATCCGATGGCGGGCGATGTCTTCGACCTGCACCGGCAGGAACGTCCCCGCGCCCACGTGCAGCGTCACCCACGCGGTGTCGACGCCCGCGGCGCGCAGCGCATCGATCAGCGGCGGGTCGAAGTGCAGACCCGCCGTCGGCGCCGCGACCGCCCCGGCGTGGCGCGCGTAAACGGTCTGGTAACGGGTCTCGTCGACCTCGGTCGCCGGGCGGGCGATGTAGGGCGGCAGCGGGATCGTGCCGTGCGCGGCGAGGTAGTCGGTGAGCGTCGTCACGCCGGAGAAGCGCAGCCGATGAAAGCGGTCGCGACGCTCGACGACCTCGGCCGCGGCGCCCCCGGGCAGGTGAATCGCCTGCCCGGCTCGCGGCGCGTGGCTGGCACGGATCTGGAACAGGCCCTCGTTGGTACCGAGGATGCGCTCCAGCATCAGCTCGACCTTGCCCCCGGTCGACTTGGTGCCGGTGAGGCGCGAGCGCACCACCCGGGTGTCGTTCATGACCAGCAGGTCGCCGGCGCGAACGAGGCGGGGGAGGTCGCCGAAGGTGTAGTCGGCCAGCGCGTCGCCGGCGAGGTGCAGCAACCGGCTCGCCGTGCGCTCGGCGCAGGGCGCCTGCGCGATCCGGTCGGCCGGGAGGTCGAAGTCGAAGTCGGACAGCGAATGCTCGCCGGGGGCCATCGTGCGGGAGAGGGAGACACATCCCAACCGCAACCCAATGATTGAATTGGGGTTGCTTAGAGTAGGAAACGCAAAGACCCCCAAACGTACCCCTTTTGCGCGAATGCTGCAGGAGAGGATGGAGGCTTTGGCGCGATTATGCCTTTTGCGCGAATGCTGCAGGAGAGGATGGAGGCTTTGGCGCGATTATGCCATGTCGGCGAAGGCCCACTTCGACCTGCGATGCGAGCGGCGGACCGACGGGCCCGATCGTCGTCGCCGATCCGCAGGAAGCGTTCAGGCGCGGCCTCGGGCGGTCGGAGATAGAAGCCTGGCGCACCCGCCCCATCCCTGTGCCACTCCGCTGATGATTGCGCCTGCGCGTTCCTGCGCCAGCGGTGTCTCCTTCACGCCGTCGCCCATCCCTCCGACAAGACCTCCGCCTGTTCCAGTACCGTTTGCGTTGCACGTTCCTGCTTGTCCGGCGGATAGCCGTACTTGCGTAGGATCCTCTTGACGATCACGCGCAGGTTGGCGCGCACGCTCTCGCGCACCGTCCAGTCGATGGTGACGTTGTTCTTCACCGCCGCCACCAACTCGCGGGCGATAGTCTTGAGTGTGGGCTCGCCAAGGACCTGGACGGCGCTGTCGTTGACCTCGAGCGCGTCATAGAAGGCGGTCTCGTCTTCGTTCAAGCCCAGCTTCTCCCCGCGCTCGCTGGCCTTCTTCATGTCCTTGGCCAGGGCGATCAGTTCCTCGATCACCTGTGCGGTCTCGATTGCTCGGTTCTGGTACTTGCGTACGGCCTGTTCCAGTAGGTCGGCGAATGACCGGGCCTGCACGACGTTGCGCCTCGCCCGCGTCTTGATCTCGCCCTTCAGGAGCTTCTGCAGCAACTCGACCGCGAGGTTGCGCTGCGGCATGTGCTGCACTTCGGCCAGGAACTCGTCGGAGAGGATGGACAGGTCCGGCTTCTTCAGCCCCGCCGCAGCAAAGATGTCGACGACCTCGTCCGACGA
>JALOOB010000247.1 GCA_025454635.1 Anaerolineae bacterium | reverse complement strand
GACTTCCTGCAGCTCCTGCTTGGCCTCTTCCGCGCCCGCCACATCGGCGAACGTCACGGTCGGCTTGTCGCCCGTGAACACCCGCGCCCGGCTCTTGCCAAAGGAAAAGGCCTGGTTGCCCGCGCCCTGCGCCTGTCGCATCAGGAAGATGAAGAAGCCGGCCAGCAGCAGCACGGGGAGTATGGAGACCAGCAGGGGCATGATGCTGACCCAAATGCTCGGCGCCTTGACGACGATCTCAATTTGGGTCGGCCCGGAGCCGATGGCCTCTTCCGGCACGCCAAGGTTCGTGAGGGTTTCGACGATGCTGCCCGACTCTTCCTTGCGGGAGCGGACCGAGTCGCCGTCCTTGAGCTTGACCGTCAGGTCGTCGCCGCTGACGAGGATTTGCTCGACGCGGCCTTCCTTCGCAAGCTGGGCGACCCGGCCGATATCGACCGTCGGCAGGCTTTGATTGTTGCGCAGCAGGGTCGTCACGAGAAAGACGACCAGGATAAGCAACAAGAATATGTAGAGTGCGTTATTCCGCATCGACTTCATATTATTCATTCAGCTAGAGCGCTCCTGGAAATACTCGTTCGGCGCAGTCGCGCGACAATCCGAAACGCCATTCTGGCTGCGCGCGCACCTTGCCAGATGTTCCGAGACTTAAAGCGCATTATAAGGGATGTGTCAAGGAAAGACCGCGAACCGCCAGTTCATTATCGCGCAGAGAGGGACGTTATCCGTAGTTGCTATTCCCTAAGGGAGCCGGGACCGCCGATAGCGCCGGGAAGCAGCGCGCTCAGGCGCGTGTCGCCGCCCGCGCAAGCTCGAGCATCTTTTCGCCGGCAATCTGAAAGTCTTCCGCGGCGAGGGAATCGCAGGCAAACCAACCTGGCTCCTCAGCGGATCCATCCTCGACCTCTTCGCGCCCCAGCAGAGTCGTGGTGAGGGGACGGCACAAATAGTACCAGTGTTTGCCGCGGTAAGCGCGGTCGGAAGGATCGTAGTAGAAGCAGAATTCCTCGTAGTGCGCCAGCGGGCCTACTTCGATTTCGATGCCTGTCTCTTCCCGCACCTCGCGGCGCACCGTCTCCTCAGGCGTTTCGCCCGGTTCGATCCCTCCGCCGGGAAGGTGGAACTTCATCGTGGGGCGCAGGCGCACCAGCAGCAGCCTGCCCTCGTTGACAATGATCGCGTAGGCTGCCGGCCGAACAATGAGGCGGTCGGCGTCGACCAGCCTCTTGCTGCCGTCCAGCGCAACACATTCGACCGTTGCCAAGGGAACCCCCTGCGCCCATACGTAACCTGGCCGCGCGCGTTCTACGCGCGCTCAGACCAATGTCACCGTGCCCTCCAGCTCCGCGCGCACCGCGCCGCGCTGAGCAAAGACGCGTTCGAGAGCTTCGAGCGTGGAGACGCCCGTGTCCTGCCGGTTCGTTCCATACTTGGGGCCGACGCCCTGCTCCGTGACGAAGGCCGCCGTGTACGCGCGCGCAGGATCGAGCGGCTCGCCGCCGACAAAAATCTGCTGCACGCGCTCGCCGCGCGGATTCTCGACCTTCGCGTACAGTTTCAGGCCCAGCATTCGTTTCAGGTAGCCACCCATCTGCCCGAACGGGTCGCGCGAGAGCGTACGCTCCAGGTTTTCCTCCAGCATCTCGCGCATCTCTTCGCCGCTCAGTTCCACCGTCATCACGGGTGGGTTCATCGGCGCCATGTTATACAGGTCATTCACCGTCACCGGCCCGGGCGGCACGGGCGCGCCGTAGCGCCACCCGTTAGAGAACGCAACCTGCGCGCCCGTCGCCTCCAGCAGGCCCCGCAGCAGCAGGTTATCCATCGTGGATTCGAGCAGCGTGTTCCGGTTCAGGCCCGTAGCCGTCTCCCCCACAACGCGGCCCAGCCCCGCGCGATACGGACGCATCAGTTCGTCCACCCGCGCCTGCATCTCGCGATCCGATGCGATGCTCTCGTCCACCGTAATCAGCCGGTGTCGCGCGTCGGCCACCCGGCCCCCGTCCACCCGCAAGTCCAACCGTCCGAGGAATGAGCCGTGGCTGCCTGACTGGATGACGAGCGTCTCGCCCACGCGCGCCGGCTGCCACAACCGGTTGTGCGTGTGCCCGCTGAGCAGCACGTCGATCCCGCCCACGTCCTCCGCCAGCTTCAGGTCTTGCGGAAAGCCGAGGTGCGAGAGGACGACGACGAGGTCCACCCGCTCACCCTCACGCAACTGCCGGACCGCCTCCCGCGCTTCATCGACCCCGAGCGTGAAGCGAACGCCCTCGCTGAAGTGCGGCGGCATCGTCTTATCCACGATGTTCGACGCAATGCCGACCACGCCCACGCGCAGCCCCGCCGCCTCATAAACGCGGCTGGCCTCGAACAAGCGCTCGCCGCTCCCCTGTTCGTAGACGTTGCCCGCCAGCAGCGGATACGCCAGCCGTCCCGCGAGCTTCTTCAGGTGCGCCGGCCCGTATGCGAACTCCCAGTGCGCGGTCATCGCATCGAACCGCAGCGCGTTCAGCAGCGGGATCAGCCCTTCGCCCTTCGTCTCCACCGCCGGATAAGTGCCGTGAATCGTGTCGCCGTTGTCGAACGCCAGCACCGCGCCCGGACGCTCTGCGCGAATCCCCTCCAGCAAGGTCGCCAGCCGCGCGTAGCCGCCGGCCTTACGGTAAACCGGCCCTTCTGCCGACCAAAACAGCTCGTTATGCAGCTCGACGTAGCCGTGGCTGTCGTTCAGTTGAACGATCGTCAGTTCGCGCGCCATTATGCCACACGCGCCGGCTGCCCGTGCCCGTTATGCGACAGCTCCAACCCGGCCTGCTGCCAGCCCGCGGTGCCGCCGAGCACGTTGTACACCTTCTTGAAACCCTTCTGCCCCAGCAGCGCCGCGCCCGACTGGCTCCGGTTGCCGTGCGCGCAGATCACCGCGACCGGCCGCTCCGGGTTGAGTTCGTTCAGCCGCGCGCCAAGCTGCCCGAGTGGGATGTTAACCGCACCGGGCACGCGCGCCTGCGCAAACTCCCACGGCTCGCGTACGTCGAGCAGGAAAGGAGCCTCCCCGGTCGCGTCCTGCAACATGACTGCCAGCTTTGCCGGCGCGATGTCCTCGATGTCGCCCGACGTCACCGGCAGCCGGTTCGCGCGCCATGTCTCCATGCCGCCTTCCAGGTAACCCACCACCTTGTCGTAACCGACGCGCGCCAGCGCCAGGACCGCGTCGCGGTAAACTCGCTCGTCGTCCAACATGAGGATGAGCGGTTGGCCCGCGGGCAGGATGAAGCCGGCGCGATTGCTCATCTGCGCGTCCGCCTCCAGGTGAACTGACCCCGGCACGTGCTCCGCCACGTAGGCCGCCTTGGGGCGCACGTCCAGCAGCCCCGCGCCCTGCCGGAAGTAGTGGATCGCGTCATGAATCGACAGCGGCTTCGGCTCGATCGCACCCAGCGGCTCCGGCCCGCGGCGGTTCATCGCCTTGATGCGCTGGTGGTTGCCCGGCTGCTCGGGCAGGTTCGTCGTCATGTAGTCGACGAACTCATCCCTGCCCGCAACCTGCAGCGCCGGGTTAAAGCGCCGCTCGAAGCCGAGCGTGGTGCTGCGCACGCTGCCGATCGCGCGGCCGCACAGCGACCCTGCGCCGTGGCCCGGGTACACCATCACCGAGTCGTCCAGCTTCAACACCTTGTCGAACAGGCTCTCATGCAAGTGTCCCGCAAGCGACCGCGCTGCGTCCAGGCCGACGAGATCCGGCCGGCCAACGTCCCCGACGAAAAGCAGGTCGCCGGTCAGGGCCAGCCAGGGTTCCGCGCTGCGGGTCGTATCCGACACAAGCAGCGTGACGCTCTCCGGCGTGTGGCCGGGCGTCGCGCGCGCCAGGATGCGGACCGCGCCCAGTTCCAACACGTCGCCGTCGCGCAGCGGTTGGTGCGGGAACCCGGCATTCGCCGCCTCGTGGATGTAAATATGCGCGCCGGTGCGCGCGGCCAGGTCGGTGTTGCCCGAAACATGATCCGCGTGCAGGTGCGTCTCGATAATGTGCGTGATCTGCATGCCCCGCCGCTCGGCCGCGTCAATGTAGCGCGCCACATCGCGGTCGGGGTCGACGACCGCTGCGATGCCCTTCGCCTCACAACCCACCAGGTACGACGCGCAACCGAGACCATCCACGAAAAACTGTTCGACGTACATCTCTCTTCCTCCTTCAGGCAAGCAACTTGGGTAAGTTATCGTTTAACAAGAACACGGCCAGAACAACCACGAACGCGGCAAACGCCTGCTTGAGCCGGTTCGCCGGCAGGCGATGCGAGAGCTTCGACCCGGCGAACACCCCGCCGAGGCCCGCGACTACGAAGATGAGCGTGAGTTGGAGGTCAAAGGCGCCCTGCCCCAGGTGGCCCAACAGGCCGGCGAGGCTGTTCGCCGCGATGATAACGAGCGACGTGCCGACCGCCTGGTAGATCGGCAGGCCAACCAGCATGACAAGCGCAGGGACGATGAGGAATCCGCCGCCCACCCCCAGGATGCCCGTGAGGACGCCGACGCCCGCGCCCGCGAGCAAGGCCACCCACCAGGGGCGCGGTCGGGGTTGCGCATCGGGGCGGTCGCGGCGCAGCAGCATCAGCGCGGCGACGACCAGCATCAGGAGCGCAAACGCGACGAGAAGCGCTGCCGGGGAGAAATACTTTGACAGGCCGGCGGACGCGTACGCGGTGAGCATCCCCGCGCCGCCGAAAAGCGCGGCGATCCGCCAGTTAAGCGCGCCCTGGCCGTTGTGGAAGGCTGCGCCGAGCAGGCTGTTGCCGCCGACAATAGCCAGCGAGGTCATCACCGCGGCTTGCGGCGACTGCCCCACGAGGTAAACGAGGGCCGGCACGGTCAGGATCGATCCGCCGCCGCCGAGCAGGCCGAGCGACAGGCCGATCGCAAAACCGAGCAACAACTCCAGAGGCAACCCAGTCATCACAACGCGCTTCCTTCTGCTCCAATCCCTCTACTGCACGCATATGTGATGCGGCAGAGAAGAGAAAGGATACAGCGAAAAGCGCGTCTTCGAGAGAGTGAGGTTAGCCCTTGCTCGCCACAACCACCAGGTCGGGCGAGGCGTTCGGATCAAATGGATCGAGCGGCAGGGACATGCGCCCGAACGCGCGCGGCGCGGTAAAGCCCGCCTCCGCCAGCGCCGCGGTCAGGTCGGAGAGGAACAGCGGGCGGTGTGGCGTCGTGTGGACATTCACCTGCCAGCCCGCGTCTGTCTTACTGAAGAGCGCGATATGAAAGGAGATGCGGCCCGAAAGCTGGTCATAATCCGCAAAGCGCCACACCAACACTTCGCGCCCGTCGAGCGTCCCGCCCTGCGCTGCGAACCAGCGCGGCTGCTTCTGCCAGCGCAGGTCATAGTTGAGGTTCTGGAGAACCAGCAGCCCGCCCGGCTTCAGCGCCGCCGCCATCCCGCGCAGCGCGGCGATCAGGTCCGCCTGCGTGAGCAGGTGCGGCAGCGAGTTGCCGAGGCACAGCACCGCATCGTAGGGCGCCAGCCGCGCCACGCCGAGCGCGCTGTCGTCGTCCGTCCGCCCCGCGGCCAA